>CACXWH010000012.1 GCA_902771225.1 uncultured Methanobrevibacter sp.
TGATGTAGCTATGGAGGATATCTTAACTGCTCTTGGAAATGGAATTAAATTAATATTTGCTGATGACCGTCAAATTAAGGATACTCCTAAATTAATTCAATTAATTAATGATAATAAACCTGAAGTGATGGATTTAACACCATCAAGATTAGCTTCATATCTTGAAGTAGATGCATTCTGTGAAGCTGTTACCTGTGTTAAATGTATGGTTTTAGGAGGAGAAGCATTTTCCACTAAAGTATTTGAAACATTCAGAAAATACTCCGATGCAATTGTTTACAACAGTTACGGTCCAACAGAAACAACCATTACTTCAAACAATAAGGTTGTTACCGATGTTAATGATATAACGGTTGGTGTTCCTTTACATAATTATGTTACTGATGTAAGGGATATTGATGGAAAACTCTTGCCTTTAGGTGTAATGGGTGAATTGTACATTGGTGGTGTAGGTGTAGGTAAAGGATACTACAACATGCCTGAAAAAACCGAAGAAGTATTCTTGACTATTGATGATATTCCATACTATAGAAGTGGGGATTATGCTATTGCTAGACGCAATGGTGAGATTGATATTAAAGGAAGAATCGATAACCAAATTAAGTTAAGAGGTTTAAGAATAGAAATTGGTGAAATCGAATCTAATATCAGTAAATATCCATCAATAAAACAGTGTGTTGTTGTAATTAAGGAAATCAATAACAATGACCATTTATGTGCTTATTATGTGGCTGATGAGAAAATCGAAGTCAACAGCCTGAAAGAGTTCTTAAAAGATAAGTTAACTAAATATATGGTTCCTACAGCTTATATGCAGCTTGATGAGATGCCTCAAACTCCAAATGGAAAAACTGATTTAAAGGCTCTTCCTGAACCTGAATTGGATTTGGAGTATGTAAAACCTGAAAATGAAACTGAAGAAAAACTCTTCGAAATGGCAGTGGAGCTTATCAACACAGATAAATTCGGTACAACCGATGATTTATATGCAATAGGATTTACTTCATTGATATTGATGAAATTCAACTCATTGATATATGAAGAGATGCAAGTGAATTTGGATATTTCATCATTATTTAATGATCCGACAATTAAAAAGCTTGCAAACGAAATTATGGATAGTTCTGATGAAAGTTCTGATTTGGATGAAGTTGTTGAACTGGCTAAAAGCATGGATTATTTACCATTGACTGAAAACCAATTGGGTGTATACTATGAATGCGCACAAAATCCTGGTGAGATTAAATATACTATGCCAACGACCATAAGGTTTGACAGCAGTGTTGATGCAGATAAATTAAAAGAATCTGCTATTAAAGCAATTGAAGCCCACCCATATCTTAAAACAAGAATTGTCATTGATGATGAAGGTGAGATAAAACAGAAAAGAAATGATGATGGTGCAATTGATGAAATTGAAATTGTTGAAGTTTCAAGCATCAGCGATGATGAAATCATTGAAAATGATGTTAAGGCATTTTCCTTTGGCAATGAACAGTTATTCAGATTTAAAATATATAAAACACCTGAAGAAACAGTATTGTTCTTTGACATCCACCACTTAATCACTGATGGTGTTTCACAAATTAATCTATTTGACGATATAGCTAACATTTATGATGGAGGAGATGCTTCAGAAGAGATTGTTGATGGATATACTTACAGTCTTTTGGAGAATAATCTTAAAGATACTGATAAATATGAATCTGCTAAAAAATTCTTTGATGATATATTATCACATGAAACTGAATCAACTGTCCTGACTCCTAATTTGAATGGCAATCCTGATGAAGGTAAATTAAAATCAGTTATTGAAAACATGGGTTCAGAAGGCATTAAAGAATTCTGTAATGATAATTCTTTAAGTCAGAATGCTGTTTTCTTATCATGCCTTACATTGAGTTTAAACAAATATACGTTCTCTGATAAAACATTAATAACTACAATTTTCAACGGCAGATCAAACCCATATTATTATAATACTCAAGGATTTTTAGTAAAAACAATCCCGTTAGTATTTAATAATGAAAACAGGCAAGTTTCTATTAAGGAGTTCATCAATTATGTTGAGAGAGTTTGGAAAGATACAATAAACAACAGTATCTATCCATATACTAATATTGCACAAGATTATCAGTTAAAACCTGAATTCTTCTTCACTTATCAGGAATTCCTTGAATCTGAAGATATTACAATCAACGGTAAAGCTTATGAAGAACAAGAATTGGGTAATGAGGATCTGTTGGCTACTGAATATAAGATTAACTTTGATTTATCTGTTTTTGATGATGATATTGAACTCAGAATAGATTATAATGATGCATTATACACTGAAGATTATATTAAGAAGTTCTTGGATTCCTTTAAACTTGTTTTAAATCAATTCATCGAAAATGATATTGATGATTTAATGATTTGTGATGTTGAATTGGAAACTACAAAAGAATTGCCTAAATTCACTCCTGTGGAAAATCCATTCATACACAAACGCTTTGAAAATATTGCATTAGTGGCAACCGATGCAACATTTACCAATGATGAACTTAATAAAAAGGCTAATCGTATTGCTAATGCGCTTATCAAGAAAGGCGTTAAACCAAAAAGCAATGTTTTATCAATGCTTCCAAGGGATAGTAATTTAATAGCCACAATCATCGGTATTTTAAAGGCGGGATGCACATTCATTCCAATTGATTTGGAATATCCTAAAGACCGTATCGATTATATCTACAACAACAGTCAGGCGGATTATATCATAACTGCTGATGGAAACGCTGATAATGCATTAAATATCCATAATTTGCTTGAAGAAGAGGATGACTCTAATCCTGATGTTGATATTTCTCCTGATGATTTGGCATATATGATTTATACTTCCGGTTCTACTGGAAATCCTAAAGGAGTAATGATTAGTCATAAAAATGCATGTAACCAGGCTGAAGGAAACCCTAAATGCGAATATGACAATTTATTAAGTATTGCAACAATTGCATTTGATACATCCCTTGAAGATATTTTAACCGGTATTACAAACGGCATTAAAATAATCTTTGCTAATGATTCTGAGATTAAAAACATTGTGGAATTAATTGAATTAATCAGACAGCATGAGCCTGAAGTAATGGAATTCACTCCTTCAAGATTATTATCCTACTTGGATATTGATGATTTCTGTGATGTGATTGGCTGTGCAAAATGTATTGTTATGGGTGGAGAACAGTTCTCTGCAAAAGCATTTGAAGGTGTTAAAAAATACTGTGACGCTCATGTATATAACAGTTACGGACCAACAGAAGCAACAATCGCATCAAACTATAAGGAAATAACTGATCCGTACAATATTACTGTAGGTAAAGCTCTTAAAAACTATGTAACTGAAGTAAGAGATATTGATGGAAAATTGCTTCCTCAAGGTGTAATGGGTGAGCTTTACATCGGTGGTGTCGGTGTAGGTAAAGGTTATTACAATATGGAGGATAAAACCAGAGAGGTCTATCTCTACATCAATGAAATTCCATATTATAAAAGTGGGGATTATGCAATAGAACTTCCTGATGGTGAAATTGATATTAAAGGAAGAATCGATAACCAAATTAAGTTAAGAGGTTTAAGAATTGAAATTGGTGAAATTGAATCCAATATTTCCAGATTCCCTGCAATAAATCGTAATATTGTTGTAATTAAGGAAATTAATGGTACTGAACATTTATGTGCTTACTTCACTGCTGATGAAAAGATTGACATCAATCTATTGAAAAGATACTTGAACAGTAAGTTAACAAAATACATGGTTCCTACAGTATTCATGCAGATATATGAAATGCCTCAAACTCCAAATGGAAAAACAGACATAAAAGCTCTTCCAGAGCCTATATTGGATTTCAATCGTGTTGAAGCTCAAACAGATACTGAGAAATTATTATTCAAAATGGTCTCTTCAATGACCGATGTAGATGACTTTGGAGTAACTGATGATTTATATGCCTTAGGTTTCACTTCTTTAACTTTAATGAAATTAAATTCATTAATATATAATGAAACTGAAGTCAATATAGAAATATCTGATTTATTCAATAATCCTACAGTTCAAAGCCTTGCAGATAAGATTGATAATAATATAGATACTCAGGTCGATTTGGATGAGGTTTCAAAAACAGCAGAAGATATGGATAACTTCCCATTAACCACTAATCAGCTGGGTATTTACTATGAATGTGCTCAAAGTGATGAAATAAAATATACTATGCCTTGTGCTTTAAGGTTTGATAGCAATATTGATCCGGAAAAACTCAGAAATGCTATTATTGAAGCTATTGATGCACACCCTTATCTCAAAACAAGAATTATCACCACTCCTGAAGGAGAGTTAAGACAAAAAAGATGTGATGATGTAGAAATTGATGATATTGAAATAGCTGAAATAGATTCAATAACAAATAGGGAAATAATGGACAGGGATATTAAATATATTCCATTGGATGATAATCAATTGTTCAGATTTAAAATCTATAAAACTCCAAAGGAAACTATTCTTTTCTCTGATTTCCACCATATTATTACAGATGGTGTTTCACAGGACCTTCTTTTTGAAGATATAATAAATGCTTATGAAGGAAAAGAATTGAATTCAGAACTTGTTGACGGTTTTGTTTACAGTTTAATCGAACAGGAACTCAGCGATAATGAGGTTTCCAAAACTTACTATCAAAATAAATTTGCTCAAGGTTTTGAATCTACAGTTTTAACACCTAATTTAAATGGAAATCCTGATGAAGCTATTATTAAACTATATGAGGATTCAATGGACTCCACATTTGTAAGACTTTTCTGTAAAGATCATTCAATAAGTCCAAACGTATTATTCATGTCTGCAACATTCCTGGCTCTCAATAAATTCACCTTTAGTGATAAAGCATTGATAACCACTATTTTCAATGGTAGGTCTAACTCCAATTACTTTGATACTCAGGGAATGCTGGTTAAAACACTTCCTCTTATGGTTAGTGGTGAAAATAGGGAAATGATGGTTGAAGATTTCATTAAAGATGTGGATAGAAGCTGGAAAGAATCTTTAGTCCATAGTAATTACTCATATACGGCACTTTCTGAAGAATATCAGTTAAAACCTGAATTCTTCTATGCATATCATGGAGCATTCGAAACAGATAATCTTGAACTCGAGGGCAAGGAATATGAAATGATTGACCTTGACGGTACTGTTGCAACTGATTATAAGATAAATATGGATGTTTTCGATGATGGAAAAGATATAAGTCTTTATATTGAGTATAATGACCAAATTTATTCCAAGGATTATGTTGCAAAATTCTTGAATGCAGTTAAACATATCTTATTCCAATTCTTCATAAATGATATGGATAAATTAAGAATCGGCGATATTGAACTTGCATCCAAATTTGATTTAGTGGAATTTGAAGAAGTTGTTAATCCGTTCTTGCACAAACGTTTCGAAGCCCAAGTTGATAAAAAAGCTGATGAAATGGCGCTTGTTGCAGAAGAATCATTAACTTACAGTCAGCTTAATGAAAAAGCAAATCGTATTGCTAATTCACTTATTGAAAAAGGTGTTAAACCGAGAAGCAATATTTTGATAATGCTTCCTCGTAACAGTGACCTGATTGCTTCAATAATTGGTGTATTAAAAGCAGGTTGTGCATTCATACCACTCGATTTAAAGTTCCCTAAAGAAAGAATTGAATACATCTATGAAAACAGTCAGGCAGATTACATAATTAATGTAGATGGTGACACACTTAATTCAATATCCATTAATGATTTGCTTGAGCAGACAAATATTAATAATCCTGATGTTACAATTTCTAAAGATGACTTGTCATATATGATTTATACTTCAGGATCTACCGGTAATCCTAAAGGTGTAATGATTTCCCATGAAAATGCATGTAACCAGGTTGAAGGAAATCCAAAAGCAGAATACAATAACTTATTGAGTATTGCAACAATCGCATTCGACACATCCTTGGAAGATATTTTAACAGGTATTACAAACGGTATTAAAATAATATTTGCCAATGATGATGAAATAAAAAGCATTGTTGAATTGATCAGGTTAATCAAACGTGAAGAGCCTGAAGTAATGGAATTCACACCCTCCAGGTTATTGTCCTATCTTGAATTTGATGAATTTTGTGATGTGATTGGCTGTGCAAAATGTATTGTAATGGGTGGAGAGCAGTTCTCTGCAAAAGCATTTGACGGGGTTAAAAAATACTGTGACGCTCACGTATTTAACAGTTACGGACCAACAGAAGCAACAATCGCATCAAACTATAAGGAAATAACTGATCCGGATAATATCACTATTGGTAAAGCTTTAAGAAATTATATAACTGAAGTAAGAGATATTGATGGAAAATTACTCCCTCAAGGTGTAATGGGTGAGCTTTACATCGGTGGAATCGGTGTAGGTAAAGGTTATTACAACATGGAAGACAAAACCCAGGAAGTATACTTAACTATTGATGATATCCCATACTACAAGAGTGGTGACTATGCAATAGAGCTTCCTGATGGAGATATTGATATTAAAGGAAGAATCGATAACCAAATTAAGTTAAGAGGTTTAAGAATAGAAATTGGTGAAATCGAATCCAACATATCCAATTTCCCTAATATAAAACAAAATGTTGTTGTAATTAAAGAAATACGTAACAATGAACATTTATGTGCATACTTCACTGCAGAAGAGCAAATCAATAAAGATGAGCTTAAGGAGTACTTGTTGGAAAGACTTACTCAATATATGGTTCCGACAGTATTCATGCAAGTGGATGAGATGCCACAAACTCCAAATGGAAAAACAGACATCAAAGCTCTTCCGGAACCAAAATTAGAACTCAACTATGTTGCTCCTGAAACTAAACTGGAACAAACAATTTGTGCAATCTATTCATCAATATTGGATGTTGAAATCGTTGGGGCAGAAGATAATTTCTTTGAAATTGGCGGTACATCACTTATCGCATCAAAACTTATTATTGAACTTCTAAAACAAGATTATGATGTGAAATATGATGATATATTCAGAAATCAAACTCCAAGGAAATTGGCCAGTTTCTTGTCCGGTGATGAAATTTCAGATGATTTGGACATCGATATTATTGAAAACTATGATTACACAACAATTAACAAGCTTCTTGAAAAGAATACATTCAAAAGCTTTGCTATGGGTGAAAATAAAGATATCGGCAATGTCTTATTGACTGGTGTTACCGGATTTTTAGGAATTCATGTATTGTATGAATACATTAAGAATGAAGATGGAATAATCTACTGTATGTTGAGAAAAGGCAAATTTGATTCATGTGAAGAACGTTTAGCAGATTTAATGGATTATTACTTCGATGAAGATTTCACTGATCTTATCGGATCACGCATTATTTTGTCTGAAGGTGACATAACAAACAGTGAAGACTTTAACAAATTGGATGATTATCATATTGATACATTAATCAACTGTGCAGCTATTGTAAAACATTATACTCATGATGATTATATCTTTAGGGTAAATGTTGACGGTGTTGTTAATGGACTCAACTTTGCAGAAGCAAATGACGCTACATATGTCCAAATCTCAACAACAAGTGTGATTGATGAATATGTGGAAGATGCAGATGTTTGTGATGTTGTATGCGATGAGAGAACTTTATACTGGGGACAAGATTTATCCAATAAATACTTAAACAGTAAATTCCTGGCTGAAAGGATGGTACTTGAAAAGGCTGTAAACGGTTTGGATGTAAAGATAATTAGGGTAGGTAACCTTATGGCACGTTACTCTGACGGAATCTTCCAGAAAAACTTTGATACTAATGCATTCTTAAATAATATCAAAGCCATTAAAAACTTAAAGGCAATCAATCCAAGTTTGGCCAGTGAAATGGTTGAAATAAGTCCTATAGATTGTGTTGCAAAAGCTACACTCTTATTGTCAACTACTCCAAAAGATTCAACGATTTTCCATTGTGAAAATGATAAACTCATATCTAATCAAGAAATTATTGATGCATTGAATTCATTTGGCTTTGACATTAAAAATGTTTCTTCAGAGGAATTCAAAGAAATTTATGAGCAGAATATGAACGAAAATATCCAAGGTATCATTACGGCTGATTTAACATTGGATGATTTGGACTTTGATGAAGAAGGCGATGACGGCAGTATTGTAAAGATGGACCAAACATTGGACATCCTTGATTCACTTGGATTTGAATGGCCGGTCATAGATGAAGATTATCTTAAACGATTTATTAAATTTTTAAACGAGGTTAATTATTTTGATTAAAAGGTGAATATATGAATTTTAAAATTGCAGATAATAAATTTAAGGAATTATTATTACCAACTCTACTCATAGTCATGGCTTTAAATATAAGTGCTGTGGTTGATTCATTTTTCGTAGGGGCATATATTGGTAAGGATGCAGTTGCTGCATTAGAGGTTTTAGAACCTATGATTTTATTAATAACAGTTGTTGAATGGTTATTTGGACTTGGGGGTCAAATTTTAGCTTTGAATAAAAAATCCGAATTTGATATTGAAGGAAGTAATAGATTCTTTACAGCAGCTATTGTATCATCATTTATAGTTTCTTTAATACTTGCTTTGGCTTGCCTATTCTTCATGGATCCTTTATCTAACTTTTTAGGTGCTTCTAAAGCTACAAAGCCTCTTGTATTGGAATATTCACATGGGTTATATGGTTGTTTTATTGTATCAACTATTGCAGGAGTATTGTCCCAGTTTATACGTGTCGATGGTCAGCCTAACTTTGCCTCAATTGTAATTATAGTAGCTAATTTAGTCAATATATTCTTTGATTTTGTCTTTTTAGATTTGATGGGATTAGGAATGGCTTACGCAGCATATGCAACATTTATAGGGTATAGTGTAGGTATTATCATATGTATAAAATACTTCCGTGATCCAAAAAGAACATTCATGTTTACCCGTGCAGCTCTTAAGTTCAAAACTTGGCTTAAGACTACCTGGGAAATGACCAAGGTAGGGTTCCCTGGTGCAGGTATTGGACTTTTTGATTTGGTTTTCGTTTTCCTATTAAACATGTTCCTTAAAGCAACTTTGGGTGACACTGGATTAACTACATACATGATATGTATGGATGCACTGGTAATTGCAAGTATTATCGATATTGGAATTGCAGAAACATTGACGTCTGTTGTTCCGTTATATTATACGAAGCACGATTATTTGAATTTAAATCATTTAATTAAGAAATCGCTTTTAGCAACGTTATTTTTTGCAATTTTATTTGTGGCGTTCTTATGGATATGGCCTGAAGGATTTTTGACCCTTTATGGTCTTCAGAATGTGGATATTACCGGATTTATAGTAAATGCACTTAGGTTATACTCAGTCTTCTTCCTGTTTTCAATACTTCCTAATATGCTGGTATTTTATTATGAAGCCATTGAAAGACCTGTGATGTCAACTATATTTTCAGTTATTTTCACGCTTATAATGCCATTGTCTTTAATATACCTATTGTATCCGGTAATGGGACCTAATGGAATTTGGATAGCATTTAGTGCAGCATCCATATGTACATTTATTATCATTTTCCTAACGGTTAAGGTAGTTCAAAGTAGGGAGAAAAAATATAGCGGCCTGTTCTTCATTGAAAAGGATTTCATTCCTAGAACAAGAAACTATGTTTTCTCAGATGATGAATTGGATATAAGGGATGAAGCTTTACAACATTTAAAAAAGTTAAATGCAGATGATACATTTTGTGATAATCTTAATAAGCTTTTTGATGCAATTTTTAATACAAATGCCCATGGTACTTATATTGAACTGTTAATTATAGATTATGATGATAATATCCATGTTGACATTAAGTACGATGGAGAAAAAGAAAACCTTGAGGATATTAAAAAGAAATTCCCTGAAAATCTTTTTAAATATGCTGAAATATTGGGTTTTAACAATATAGAATATGTGATGGATAAAAGCTAAATAATAATAGTTATTTAGCTTTTTTTATTGAATATTTAATATATTATCTAGACCAGATACGACAATTATATCTTTTATCATGTCTGGAGTGTTAATTATAGTAAATGGTATTGATTGAGGTTCTAATTTCTTTTGTGTCATGATTAAGACTCTTAATCCTGCACTTGAAATATATTCTAGTTTTTCAAAGTCAAGAATTAATGAATCAAATTTTCCCATTTCATCGTTAATTTCATTTTCAAAATCCGGAGCAGTAACAGTATCAATTTGATTATCAACTTTGATAGTTAATTCTTTGTCATTATATATTTTTTCAACATTCATGTTATCGCCTCCTATTAATCTTATGTATTATTTTAATTTATATACTTTCTTGAAATATTTCACATGAAAGACATTTTGTTCATTTATTTGAAATATAATTTATATGCAATTTACTTGCTAGATTAGTTTTAAATATTTTAATTAATATAAACTTATGGGATGATTAAGAGAATTTGTTTTTTTGTTGAGGGGTTATTTATATGGCCTTAGGGGTTGCATTTTCAATTAAATCAACTTTTGGAACGATTCCTATCAGTTCAATATCATATTCTCTTGTTTTGGTGTGTTATTTCTATACAAATCCTTTTGAAAGCGTTAATATCGGAACTGTAATTTCTGCATTTTTAGTTGGATTTACATTAAGACAAATTGCAAAATTATATAATCATATGACGGGCAAAGATATTAGTATTGTTAACAAATGAGGTAAAAACATGGAATTCGGTGAGTGGAATATATATTATAAAGAAATTCTTAATGACTTTGGATTTTCTCGTGAAGATGATGAAAGATGCGCTCAATTATTAGATGAGATTTTGTCTGAAGAGGCATGTTTAACACTCGAAGATTTAAGTAAAATAGTAGGTTTTTCAGACAAGTTTATTGTATTTGGTGCGGGCCCATCACTTAAAGACCATATTAAAGAACTTAAGGAAAGTCGTGATTTAAAAGATTATGTGTTGGTGGCAGCTGATGGAGCTACAACAGCATTAATAGAAGAAAGAATTGCACCAGATATTGTTGTGACCGATTTGGATGGAAATTTGGATGATATTTTATTGGCTAATCTAAAAGGAGCAAACATTGTTGTACATGCTCATGGCGATAATTCAGATAAAATCGTTCAGATAACTCCTTATTTCACAAATGTCCTGGGCACTACTCAGGCTCAGCCATTAAGCAACGTATATAACTTTGGCGGATTTACAGATGGTGACAGAGCAATATTTTTAGCAGTAGCATTGGGAGCATCTGAAATTATTCTTGCAGGAATGGACTTTGGCGAAATAGTAACTAAATACTCAAGACCTAACCTGCCGGATATTACAGGACCTGCTGATGAAATTAAACGTAAAAAGTTACAGTATGCAGAAAAATTAACAAATTGGATAATTGATAATGAGAATGTAGAAATAATCAATTTAAAAGAATAATTTTTTTAATAATTAATTACAAATTTAGATACTATGGGAATTGAAGATATTTTAATGCATGATGAAAGCCTTTTTCAAAATATTAATGCATTTGATCCAGATTACTTGCCTCCAAATTATAATTACAGGGATACTCAAATGGAAGCAATGGCAATGGCAATAAGACCAGCAATGCGTGGAGGACAACCATCAAATGCAGTAGTGCTTGGCTCACCTGCAACCGGAAAAACTACAGCAATTAAAAAAGTATATGAACTTGTTGAAAAAAACACTGAAAAAGTTGTATGTGTTTATATTAACTGTCAATTACACACAACGAGATTCGGCATCATATCTCAAGTTCACAAAAAGATTTTTGGGTTTTTACCTCCTGAAACAGGTGTTCCATTTGCAAGAATTTATGAAAAGGTCATGCTGGAACTTCAAAAAAATAACCAATCATTAATATTGGCATTGGATGATGTTAATTATTTATTCCAAAGTAACAATGCAAATAAATTATTTTATGATATATTGAGGGCATACGAAGAATATTCCGGTGTTAAAACAGCTATTTTTGCAATATTATCAGATTTAGAATTTAAATATGCTTTTGATAAAAATGTCAATACTGTTTTTATTCCTCAAGAAATTACATTCCCGCCTTATTCTTACTCTGAAGTTGAAGATATCCTAAGAGACAGAGTCAATGCAGGGTTTTTCCCGGGTGTTTTAAGTGATGATATTTTAGAGCAAATTGCAATGTATACATTTGACAATGGTGATTTAAGAACTGGAATCAATCTTTTAAGAAGCTGCGGAAATATTGCAGAAGCCGATGCATCACGCGAAATAACTCAAAAACACTTTGATGAAGCTATTGATTCACTAGTTTCAGTCAATGTGTCTCAGATATTATTGTCATTAACTGATAATGAACGTAAATTGCTTAAACTAATAACTCAAAGTAAAGAATGTATTTTGGCCGGAGAACTTGGTGAAGCATTTAAAGAAAAAGAAAAAGTTAGTTATTCAGTATACAATAGAACTCTTGATAAACTGGAATTTTTAAGATTAATAGATACAAAATATACAGGATCAGGGTCCAGGGGTAATTCACGTGAAATAATCCTTCGTTTCAACCCTGATGATTTTGATATTTAACCTGCATATTTTAAACGGAAGTTAGTTTTGTATTTAAAATTAGATTAATTGCAAGATAACGCCCTTGTACTCATAGTTTTAAGGGTTTGGTATTTTAATCTAATTATACTTTATCCCATTATAAAAGATATGGGTTTTGTGCTGTTACAACAGAAAGCACAGATAAAAGTAACACTACAAATACTGTGAGCGTTACCATGCAAGCATTAATGTCTATATTTGAATAAGCAATCTCATCAATTATTGAAGTTTTTTTCCTCAAATCTGCTCTTTTTTTAGTATCGGTATTTTTGAACATAATAATCACATCACTATATTTAAGTTGTTTGGTATCAATATATAAGCAAAGAGATAGAGAGCATTTGACAACTATTATTTCAAAGGTAAAATCATGAAAAAATTTGAATATTTTGATGTTACAGCAGATATAGGCTTTTATGCATTTGGCAATACTTTAAATGAATCTTTTGAAAATGCCGGGCTTGCTATATTTAACATAATATCTAATACAAACAATATAAGTCCAGAAAAATCAATAGAATTTGAAATAACGTCTGAAGATGATGTATCATTATTATATGACTATCTGGAGGAATTATTATTTTATCATGAAGTTGAATTCATGTTATTTAGTGAGTTTAATGTCCAAATTGATGAAATTGATGGTAGTTATAACCTTAAAGCATGTATAAAAGGTGAAAATATAAATTGGGATAAACATGATAGGAATTGTGAAATAAAAGCAATAACATTCCATCAGATGGAAGTTAATGTATCAGATGCTGTAAGGCTCAGAGCAATTGTTGACTTATAATTTTGAACCATCTTCTCTTGCATAAGCCGAAAAATTTTTTCACAAAAATGTTAAATAAAATAGTAAATAAATAGTGTAACATGAAAAGAATTAAAACTATATCCCGATTATTTGAACAGATATGTGGTGTTTTGGGTTCATTTTTATGTTTGACATCTGGATCCTTCATATTGCTGATTGAAAGTGGTGGTGCTCAAGGAAATTCATTTTTAGCAATATTGGCTATTATTGGGGCTTTTATAGGTTTTATATCTTCCTATTATGTTAATAAAAGTTCGGAAAGTGCTGGTGTAGGGTTTATAGTAGCAGCAATACTTGTATTGATTGGAACACCTCATTTGGCTAAATTATGTTCCATACTACTTTTAATTGCAGGAATATCTGCATTATTCAGAAAATAATGGCTTATCACCATAATATAACTTATTTTAAATTTTCATTTTTAAATAAGTTAACTTTTTTTTTATTGACCTATCAAAGGTCTTTGAAGATAAATATTGGATTTAAAAGTAATAAAAACTATTTATATAATCTTTTCATTATTAGTAAAGGATATATATTAACCATAGTCAATATTAATTAAAAAGAAAAAGGAAGGGTTAAATAATTAACCCTTAATAATAATTGTGTTTGCAGTTTTCAATCCATCATATTCGGAGGTGATGATATATTCGCCAGCCATCAAATTGATGTTTAGCTTAGCTATTCCATTGGAATCGCTAATTTTATTGTAGAATACTCCGTTTATATTGAATGTTACTTTGGCATTGGATAAAGGATTACCTTGACCATCTAAAACAGTTACGTTGAATGTTGAGCCGTCTTTATAGGTCATTTCCAAATCGGCAGCATTCAATGTAGGCAGTACTGTGATGTTATAGGACATCTGAAGGCCGGTCAATGGATCAGTGGCTGTTAGGATGTATTTTCCAGGAGGTAAGTTAATGTTTAAACGGGCAGTACCGTTTTCATTTGTTGTACGGTTGTAAAATACTCCATTAATGTTCATGGTAATGTTAACATCTGCTACAGGATTTCCTTCACTGTCAATCAAGTCAATATAGAACTGGGAAGCATTCTTGTAGTATTTAACTAGGTTTTCAGCTATTAATGTAGGCAATACTGTAATGTTATTTTCAACTGTAAAGTTATTGTAGCTAGTTTTAATTGTGTAATCGCCAGGTCCTAGGTTAATGGCCATTGAAGCGGTTCCGTTTTCATTACTGATTCTAGTATAGTTTTTGCCGTTTATCTCAAAGGTAACTGTTTCGTTGGCCACACCGATTTTTGCCTCAAACTTGGAGTCATTTTTATAGATTTTGACTAAGTCTTGGGTGCAAATTTCAGCAACATAAATCCAATTGGTTACAAATTCATTGGTTCTAACATTATATGAAGTTATGGAATGATTTCCATTGTCTAATTTCAATTTATTAAGATTTAAACTACATATGCCTTCATCATCGACGTATCTACTTCTAATAACACCATCCATATAGAAATCAATCTCTGAATTTTCTGCTAGAACAGTTCCATTTTCATCTAAACAGTATACATCAAAAGTGGAAGCGTTTCCACGTGGAACAATCAAATTATCGCTAAATAATGTTTTTTTGACAATAATTTTGGAACTTGTTTCCGCATCAAACCAGTCTGTTCCATAGTATATGAAGGCATCATACTCTCCAGGCTGCAACATGATAGAAAATGCCGCATAGCCGTCTGGTGTGACTTTGCGATAATAACTGGATCCGTTAATTGTGATGGATACTCTCTCGCCGATTAGGGGAACGCCATCTTCATCTGTCAGATATACTTTCATACTCTTGAAGTAAGTTTTGTATGTTGTGACATTTTCCGCTTTTAAAATAGCTGCTTCATTTGTTGCATAAGCGGATACCTCCATCTCTTCATCAATGCCTTCAACATGGCCCCTGATTTTATAATGTCCTTTAGCCTTTGCATAGACACTTAAAATGATTTCTTTAGAACTGTTAGTTGCAGGTAAATCCCAGTATAATTTATGTTGGGTTGAATCAATACTATAATTTCCTTGGAAAACTACTGCATTAATAAATTCCACATTTTCTCCATCCAAATCAAATACGACAGTTCTCTCATCAACAATATTATTTATTTTAAAGTATACGGGAGTATATCTGTCAATATATGCAATATTTGGACTGCGGACAACCTCAAATGTTGAATTTACGGGTTGATTTTCAAAAATGTGAGTTGTAATATATAGCTTGTCCGGATTTTGAGGAATTTCTGCTTGGCTATATCGGGCATCATTAAAATAGCAATAGGTAACAATTTTTGAAGTGTTCAATCCGACATTATGGCCGTTATCGTTAGTCACATAAATGTCGACACCATATTTTTGTCCTTTAGATGTATCATGTGCCTTATAATCATAAGAATAAAGGTTACGTCTATTAAAACCAGTGTCCTCATAAGAACAAATATCAATAATCGCATCGACAGGATTCATTGAATAATCATTATAATTTCCATTACGAAAACTAGGATAGATATTTGGAATAACTAAAAATTCTCCAGGTTTTAAAGTTCCGAATATGCAAGTTTCACCGTAAGCTATTCCATATCTCCCATCGGGGGCCTTAATTAAAAAGTGACCGTAGTCGCCATATACAGGCTTATGAAAAATATCTCTAATCTGGTCAAGGCCATCTTGTGTAATATTCTTGGTAAGAAGCATTTCAAAAGCAATATTTTCTAAAGCAATGGTGTCACTGACATTTGAAGAATCACCACCATGACTAGCAATCCATCCGTCCTCAGTAATGATTGCATGAATAAAATGATTGGCTGGACTGTCTATTTCCTGTACAATGACTTCCATGTCTCCCAAACTTTTATTATGTATAACTACTCCACGACCATTGAGCGCACTATCCTGCCTAAAAGCAAATACTGTTTCATTTTCTTCCTGTATAACGAATGAACAACATTCGGAGTCTAATCTATCAAAATTTGAATCAGAATCTGTTTGGTTCACATCATTAATATCAGATAGACTTTCTTCTTGGATAGCTATGAAACTACCTTCTGAATCAGATTTATCAAAATTTAAATTAAGATCGCTTAGATTTACATCATCAATAGCCGATACGTTAGCTATTGAAATAAATACTAAAAAAACCAGAAATATTATAAATTTTCTATTCATAAAAACCTCCATATTAATAAACTATTCTGGGCATATGAATTTTTTTTGATAAAAATTCCCCCCTCCCCTAATTTTTTTATTTTATTTTTTTATGATTGTAATTATTCCTTAATTATAAAAATACAGATTTATTTTTATTAATTTTTAAAATAAATACAATAATCTCTTTAAATCTAAATATGGTGTGTTATATATTTATTTTTGATAAAAATGAAACACAAGTTAAATTTAGACCTCCGAGACTAAATTATAATTTGTTGAAATAATTATTTAAAATTATGGATTCTAAAAAATCTACAGAAATTTTAGCATTCATTGATTCAAAGACTTAAATTATCAAATGAAAATATTAATTTATTCATTCAAAACCTACAAAAATGTCTTTAAACAATTATGGAGTTACTTCTCAAAAGGAAATAATTAAATTATTATTGGAATTATAAATTTAATCTTGTTTGTAAAATGTCAATCAAAATTTGAAAAGCCTTTGATTAACTTACTCATTCTTAAAAACAAATATTTCTTGGTGGGCACAACATTTATTCCGTTTGATTGGTGCAGGGTTGGCACTGATGCCTGCAACAGCAGGACTTTGATTATGGTGTCAGATAAGGTCGGGAACGGTACTGCAGTCAACAATACTTTAAGGCAGATTTTTGCAGCTATCGGTTCATCAATGGTCGTTGTAATGGTGCCTATTTTGGCAGAAGGTATCTAGATTACAAATTGTAGTATTCAATTAGAATTCATTGTTTTTGCTTGTTTTATATGTTCTCATAATTATTTTAACTATTTTGTATATTGGTGATAAAGAAAATCTTAATATTTCTCAAGATATTTAGTAATATTTATATGTTATAATAAATAGAAATAAATATGACTCATTTAAAGGAGTTTTTAATTTATTAGGTGAAAATTATGAGTATTAGTGAAATGTTTAGTGATGCTTTAGCTTATCCATTTAACAATATTAAAGCATTACTTTTATATGTAGTTTTAGGAATAATAGTTGCCCTTCTTGGAGGTGCAACAATTGTTGATTTTGCAGTTGCTTTCACTACAAAAGGTGTTGGCGGAGCTGCATTAGCAGGATTAGGAATTGTTGGAGTTATTCTTTTTGTTCTTGTAGTGTTCCTGGTTGAAGGATACGCTTTAGACATTATAAAATATGGTATTGAAAGAAGATCTGACGGTCCTGGAATTGATTTTGGAAGACAAGTTTCAAATGCTATTAAATTAGTTGTTGTCAGCATTGTTTATTATGTTGTTCCTGCAATTATCACTTTAATTTTAAGTCTTTTCCTTAGAGACTGGTTAATTGCTATAATTGGTGTAATTTTATTCATCGTATTTGCTTTAGCTAACTTTATGGCTAAATGTAGATTAGCAAAAACCGATAATTTAGGTGATGCTTTAGCTATTGGAGAAGCAATTGGGGACATATCTAGAGTTGGTATCGGTAATCTTCTCATAACTGTTATTGTCGTTTTTGTCATATTAATGATTATTGCATTTATTGTTGCTATTTTCATGGGCTTAAACCAATATCTTGGCGGTATTATATTAGGTTTTGCTGGAGTTTACTTTGTATTCTTCTACAACAGAGTTATTGGTTTATTATACTCTACTGCATAATCAAACCAATTTTTTCTTTTTTTCTTTTTTTTTATTAGGTTTTAATCTTATTATCTAAATCTTTTTTCAATATGCAACACATTAATTTATAGCGAATTAAAATTAGCTTGTAATTCCAATATCTGGTTTTAAAATATTCCTGCTAAAAACTCATCAAAATATTTCAATTCCTAAAGTGTTAATAATGATTAAATATATAAAAATTATTGGTGAAGATTTTGGAAATATTGACTAAAACATTACTCCAATTATTTATTGTAATTGCTATTTTTATAATTTTAACTCTTTTAGGAGAGTTTATTTATAAAAAATTAAAAAAGAACTATCTTAATTCTATAGATATGACTGATTATTTGCCTGAAGATGAAGTTCACACTTTAAAACAGGTTTTTTATTTAATTATGATGGCCTTGTGTGTTGTAGTTATTTTTTATTCACTCGTTGGTTCTTTGATGGATGAATATTATCTGGCGATATTTGATATTTTACTTTCACTATATCTTGCAATCAAATTGGACAAGAGTTCTAGAAAAAATAAGATTTTATTGCTGTTATTAATTCCATATGGATCTTTATCTTATACATTCTTTGATATTGATTTATTAATGCTTATTATGGATATTATACATGTTTTAGTCTTTATATACTTTGCAAAGGTTTATTTGGATAAATTTATGGAATACACTCATTCAAATGGTTTGGGAATAACAATAATATTATTGTTTGTAATAATTTTCGTAAGTTTTTTTATAACTCAGTATGCTGAAGGAGTAAATGCTTTAGATTCCCTTGTGATGATTTCCAATCAATTTACAGGTAATGGATTTGCTGTTTTTGGCAATTCTATTCCGGGTAAACTTAATAGTTTATTGCTGGTTTGGGGAGGATATGTAATTTCTGGAGCAGGTGCTGCAACATTAACTGCAGCAATTTTAACTAAACATTTCAGAAAAAGATTTGAAGATTTAGAAAAATTAATTGAAGGGGATGATGAATAATGGAAGATGTGTCATTATTGGTTTCTATTTTTCGTTTATTGGTTGCATTTGGAATTTTTGCTCTTTTAGTTTATGTTAGCAAATTTATTGTTAATAAGGTTAAATCCTCTCGCTTTAAAAATTCAAGGTTTTTAAATCCTATGGAGTATTTCCCGGCTGAGGAAGTATCAACTTTAAGTCAAGTTTATTACTTGATAATGATATTGATTTTTCTCGTGATTATTTTATATATAGTATTTGGTTGGGATGACGGCAAATATTTCATATCTGCTTTAGATATTGTTATTTCTGTATATATTGCCATGAAAATGGGTAAGAATTCTTTTAAAGAAAAATTAATATTATTTTTCTTAATTCCATTCGGTTCTATAAAGATATTATTATATGGAAGTAGCTCTTTGCTTTTTGATTTGTTGCATGTTTTCGGATATTTTTACCTCATTCATGTTTACTACCGTAAGTTTGTGAAATATACTGAAAACAATGGTTTAGGAATAACTATAATCCTATTATTTTCAATAATATTTGTTAGTTTTTTATTTACTATTTTTGCTGAGGATGTTTCTCCTATGGATTCCATAACTATGGTTTCAAATGCATTTACAAGTAATAGTTTTGATCCTGCAGGAAAGTCAATGATTGGAAAACTTGATTCATTGGTTTTGGCTTGGGGAGGTTTCATCTTATCTGGTGTTGGTACTGCAACTTTGTCTGTTTCAATTGTAATGGGATATGTTAATCGTAGATTTGATGATATTGAGGATTTAGTTAAAAAGAAGAAAAAAGAAGATTAATTTCTCTTAATTTGTATATGTGCAAATGAAGTTCTCACCAGATATTATATTTTGAAATAGCTTGATGTTTTGGATATAGTTAATTATAGATTTTATTTATTTTTTAATTTAAGTCTGTCGTATTTCTATTTTTAATCTGTGTTTGTATAGTAAAAATCATTTAAAAAAAGAATAAGGAAGGATTAATTAATTAAATCCTTAATGCTTATTGTGTTTGAAATTTTTAACCCATCGTATTCTGAGGTAATGATGTATTTGCCGGACATTAAATTAATGTTCAGTTTTGCTATTCCTTTAGAATCTGTGTGTTTTGTGTAGAATATTCCGTTGATGTTGAATCTGACTGCAACATTTGCTAGTGGATTGCCCTGACCATCAAGAACAGTTACATTAAATGTTGAACCGTCTTGATAGGTCATTTCCAAATCATCAGCGATTAAAGTAGGCAATACTGTAATGTTATAAGACATCATAAGGCCAGTCAACGGATCAATTGCTGTTAATATATACTCGCCAGGAGGTAAGTTAATGTTTAATCTGGCTGTTCCGTTTTCATTAGTTGTACGATTGTAAAATACTCCATTTATGTTCATGGTAATGTTAACACTGCTTATAGGATTACTTCCACCGTCAATTAATGAAATATAGAACTGAGAAGCATTTTTAAAGTATTTAACTAGGTTGTCAGCTATTAATGTTGGAAGTACTGTAATTGTATTTTCAACTGTTGTTCCGTTGAATGTTGTTTTTATCGTGTAGTTGCCCGGCCCTAAATTAATTGTCATTGAAGCGGTTCCATTTTCATCACTGGTTCTTGTATAATTTTTACCATTGATTTCAAATGTAACAGTTTCATTTGCAACACCGATATTTGCCTCAAAATTGGAAGTATTTTTATAGATTTTAACTAAATCCTCGGTGTAGATATCCAAGTTAATAGTATAGACTTTAATCATGGCTGTATAATTGTATTCTGCCAAATCTTTCCATTCGACCCCATCATTACTTGCAAATGATACATGTGGTTCTGCATGGGTTCTTATGTTACCTACATTTTGCATTGTGCTTTTGGATATGACTGCAAATTCATCTCCTTTCATGACTGGAATGTATTCATCTAATGGGATGGTTAGATATCCTTCATAATCATATTTTCCGTTTTGTTCATATACTTTTTCGCCATTCACGAGTATTGTATAGTTATAATCACCAATATCCAAAATAAATGATCCGACAGCCGCAATCATGAGATTTTTCTCTGCCACAAATTTGTTCATGGCATATGTATAATTTATAGTATTGTTGTAGCAGATTTCATGCTGGTAAAGTT
Source organism: uncultured Methanobrevibacter sp. (assembly GCA_902771225.1). Taxonomy (GTDB): domain Archaea; phylum Methanobacteriota; class Methanobacteria; order Methanobacteriales; family Methanobacteriaceae; genus Methanocatella. The sequence continues at coordinate 21,406 of CACXWH010000012.1, forward strand.
TGTCATAATCGTTGTTGTTTTGTATGTCGAATGTCATGGAATGGCTGGCCTTAGCTAGTGATACATCATAATATGATATGTAGAAATAGCCTTCATCTCCAAATTTTGTTCCCCAGCTGTTTTTAAGGATAAATGCACCATCACCCGGTGGGGTTTCTACAAAGTTTTCCTTAGGATAAGTGTCATCCCAGCCGACGAGGCATACGATATGGTTCATAGTAGTGTTTGCGTAATTGTAATATCCGTAAGTCGTTTCATTATAGTATGGCATTTTAAAATCATGATAGTAACCAACGGCTACAGCGCCATAGTTGAGCAATGCCCTTTTGAGTGGGTCATTGTCCGTTGAATTTTTTCTTATAGGAATGAATACAATGTCCTTCGTGTGAACATCTTCAGGGGTGGCAATCAACGGAGATATTTTTCCAAGTTCGTCGTAGGTGTCATATTCTGCAGGGGATACGCCAAGCCAGCCTGAATAATATGATTGGCCAAAAATTGTGTTTCCACTTTCCGCCAGCATTTTACTACCATATTTTGAATATTTTATCATGGTATTCTGCAGGTTGTTTTCGGAAAAATTATAGGTGATATTGGCATATCGAATCAATACGGATTCCAATGCTGCTGTAATACCGAATGCCCAGCATGAACCCATCTTTCCTTGATCTTTAACTGATGAAACCCATCCCCAGTCTCTCAAGTCAAATTTTTTCGGAAGGGTCTCGACATTTATTGTGTTGTTTATCAAATCAAAGTGGGTCTGGGATGATTCAACATTCAAATCATAATTCGTATTGTTTAAAGACAATTTGTCATCCGTGAAATTGTTTCCACTTCCATAATATTTGCAATAAACGCCGTAGATGCTTGTGCCGTTTTCTGTAGGGTTGTTGAAGTAATTATCCAATAGGGATAAATCACAGTCATATGTATAGATTGATGATCCGTTGCTTGCATTATTGTCTTCAAAAATACATGAATCTAAGATAACATTACCCATATCGAAGTAAGCAGCTCCACCATTTGAATAGCCTTCATAAAGTCCCATGTTTGAAGTAAATATTGAATTGGAAATGTTCACGTTCTTTACCCAGGAAGTATATATGGCTCCTCCGTCAAAGAGCACAATGTTTGATGTGAAGTTTGTCTTGTCAATGGTTAAATGTCCCCCCAGCTGAAGGTAAGCTCCTCCAAATTCGGAAATACAATCAGTGAATCGAGAATTGAGGATTGTAATGTTCCCATCAAAGATTCCATCTTCCCCTCCGATATCGGCATAAATCGCTCCACCATTTTTCTCGCAGCGAGTGTTGATAAAGTCACAGTCATCTATTGTAATCTCGCCGGGGTGCTCTCTGATTCCTATTGCGCCTGCAGTCAATGTGGCGTTCAGATTGGCAAAAGTGGATTTTCTGATTTTACCATTGCTTTGGGTGGAATAAATTGCAGGGCAATACTTTGATGAGGTATTTGCAAATGTGGTATTTTCAATATACATTAAAGTGTTCTTCATATAGACTAAACCTCTATTTTGCATGTCCTCGCTTGAAAAGGTTCCATTCAGTATATCCAACGTACCATCTTCAGATTGAATCGCGCCGCCAGTATCCGCATTGTTATTGATAAACGTGTCATTTATACTTGTGTATAATCCTACGGAATTTTTAACTGCACCTCCTGTGGTGATGACAGTATTGTCTTTAAAGACAACATTGTTTGTCGTGACGGTGGAATTGGGTGCAATGTATAAAGCAGCACCAGCGTAGGCGTTTCCATTTATAAGGTTCAGATTGTTTATTGTTATGTTTGTTCCAACAACGGTAAAGATTCTGCTTTGGTTGAATCCATCAATGGTGAATCCGTTACCGTTAATGGTAAAATCACTTTTATTTATTATAATTCCATCAGTAAGTTCATAATCAGTCGAATTGTCATATACATAGTTTTGAGTTATTTCTATGCTGTCCGTGCTTAAATCTATTTCCTCATGTAGTGCCGTGAAGTTTCCTTCGGCCGAAACCGCACCAATTGATATGAATAAAATAGCTATGACAAGCAATAGTTTAAATATCTTCATCATTTTTTCTCCCAATATTCAATATTATATATTATTATTTTTGATTTATAAAAAAGTTTTCATTTAATTGGGGTGGTATTAAAATAATATTCAAAAATAAGCCTGTAAAGTATGCTATTTTCTGTGACAGATTTTGACAGGTTAGTGATTAATTAAAAAAAAGAAAAGGATTAAATTAATTAATCCTTAATTGTAATGGTGTTTGAAATTTTTAATCCATCGTATTCTGAGGTAATGATGTATTTGCCGGACATTAAATTAATGTTCAGTTTAGCTATTCCTTTAGAATCGGTGTGTTTTGTGTAGAATACTCCGTTGATGTTGAATCTAACTGCAACATTTGCTAATGGCTTTCCCTGACCATCAAGAACAGTTACATTAAATGTTGAACCGTCTTGATAGGTCATCTCCAAATCAGTAGCATTTAGAGTAGATAAAACTGTAATGTTATAAGACATCATAAGGCCAGTCAACGGATCAATTGCTGTTAATATATGCTCGCCAGGAGGTAAGTTAATGTTTAATCTGGCTGTTCCGTTTTCATTAGTTGTACGATTGTAAAATACTCCATTAATGTTCATAGTAATGTTAACACCGCTTACAGGATTTCCTTCACCGTCAATTAATGAGATATCGAATTGTGAAGCGTTTCTATAGTATTTGACCAGATTGTCTGCTATTAAGGTAGGCAATACTGTAATTGTGTTTTCAACTGCTGTTCCGTTGAATATGGTTTTGATTGTATAGTTGCCTGGTCCTAAGTTGATAGCTATTCTGGCAGTTCCGTTTTCATCACTGGTTCTGTTGTAAGTTCTGCCGTTTATTTCAAAGGTAACGGTTTCGTTTACAATACCGATTACTGCTTCGAATTGGGAATCGTTTTTGTAGATTTTAACCAAATTTTCAGTATAAATTGGTAAAGCAACAGTATAGACTTTTAAACAAGCAATTGCTCCACTTTTATAAGAATCTTCCCATTCTGATCCATCGATGGATACATATGAAATATTTTCAGTATAGTGTATTCTAACGTCGCCCAATGTAATGTAAGGTATATTATTGGATGTTATCACTGCTTTGAATACATCTCCTTTTTTAATTGGTATGTATTCATTTAATTTGATGGTGTGGTAACCAAGATATGGGGATACGCCTTCTTGAATTAATTTTGATTCGTTGTTTACATAAATTTCAACTGTATAATTGACACCTTCCTCCTTGAAGTATGTTCCAACAGCAGCGATTGCATCGTTTTCCAATGCTTCAAAGACATTCATATAACTTACAGTTTCACCGGACATGAAATTACCTCCCCATATCATCGCATATTGATAGTTTTTATTATATGGAATGGTATTTTCAGCTATTATTGCAGTAGCATAACTAGATAGGTCAGTAGATTCTAATAATGTTTTATCGTAATATGAAACATACATGCATCCTTTTTCTCCAAAATCAGAACCCCAACTATTTTTAATAATCCATGCACCGTTACCCGGAGGGGTAATTAAAAAGTTTTCTTTTGGATAATTATCGTCCCAGCCTATAATTGAAACTTCATGATTTGGCTTTTTAGTTTCATTAACATATTGTGCATATGTGTCGGGATTGTAATACGGATTTTTTTCGTCATATGTTGATTGCCCGAAATAACACACGTCTAGAGAACCATATTTTAAAATAGCTTCTTTAAGTTTTGTGCCGTTTGGTATTTCATTGTTAGGTAGGAATATCACATCTTGAATGTGGATATCATTCAAAGTTGTTATTACTGCGGAAATTTTTCCCATTTCATCATAAATGTCTGCATCATATGCGATTGCTCCAAGCCAACTTAATAAATAAGATGTTGAGTAAAGATTTGTTCCTCCTTCAGCTAAGAAATCGGAACCGTATATTGAATATTTTAACATGGTGTCTCTCATGTTATTTTCTGAAAAATCTGTTGTAATGCCTGCAGCTTTCAATAATGCTGATTCCAATGTACCTGTCATTCCGAATGTCCAGCAGGCACCCATCCATCCCTGGTCTTTAACCGGTGACATCCATCCCCAGTCACGTAAATCAAATCTGGACGGAAGAGTAGTAACATTGATGCTATTGTTAAGCAATGTTAATTCAAGGCCTTGTCCACTTATTATAGTTGCATAAAGTGTATTGTTGGTTGAGATGTTATCATCATTAATATAAACATTGTTTTCTAAAATACTTTCTTTATCGAAAAATGTGTAAATAGGGTTTTGATTGTTTTCAAATAGTGTATTTTTGATGTTATAGGATGAGTCGTATGCACCGATTGCAGTTCCGGCATTTGCATTGTTGTTGATAAATTTGGATTTATCTATATTTAATGTGCCGATATCGTTGTATATTGCACCGCCATAAGTTGGATATCCTTCAATAACGTCAACGCCATTTGAAGTAAAATTACAGTTAGTAATGTTGCTGGTTACATGTGAAAGATAAATTGCACCTCCATTATATGTGGCATGATTGTTGGTGAAGTTTGTGTTGTCTAGGAATAAATTTCCACCCAATTGAAGATATGCTCCACCAAATTCGGAAAATGTGTCTTTAAATGAAGTATCAATTATTGTTACAGTACCGTTGATATCCAAATCTCCTGAAATGTCTGCATAAATGGCTCCTCCATTTTTGGAAGATGTCGTGTTTATAAATTCACAATTCTTAATGTATACATCTTCGCACTCTTTAAGACTTATTGCCCCTGCAGTAATGTCTGCTTTTAAATTTTTAAATCTTGAATTAATAATTGAAACGTTCGAACGTTGGATATGTAATGCAGGAGAATAAGTTGAAGTAGTATCAGCAAAAGTTACATTTTCTATATAGATTATAGCATTTTTATAAGCAGTAATTTGGGCTGATTTGGAGACAAATTTTGAAGTCATGTTTGTATTTGAAAGGTCTAATTCTCCTTTATCAAGATATATTGCTGAACCTTTTTCAACAGCATAATTGTCTATGAATCGTGAATTATCACATTTAATAGTTACATTCTCATAAAGCCCAACTGCTGCACCTTGTTTGGATGCATAGTTATCAATGAAAGTAATATTAGTTAATGTTAATAATCCAGTAGCATAGATTGCTCCACCTTTTTCGGCGTTACCCCCAGTTAAAATCAGATTGCTTAATGTTACATTGTTTGCTGTAATGTTGAATATTCTTGATTGATTGTTTCCATTGATTGTGCGACCGTTGCCGTTAAGGACAAAATTATCCTTACCAATAATAATTCCACTACTATCATCAGTCTCATTGTTGAATACATAGTCTTGAGTTAAATTTAAGACATCCGTATGTTCTATTTCGTCAGTTAAATCAGTGAATGAAGCTTCACTCACCATGCACATATCTTTCTGACCATCATCACTTATAATATCATCGGAAATGTCATATGCTGCACAGACTCCCCCCATCGTCATGATTAAAACAAGTATGACAATCATGATTTTTATAATTTTCATATATAAATTTATGTTAAAAATCAGTATTTAAGTATTTATGTGATGTAAAAATGTGTTAATATATTAAAAAAAGAAAAGGAAAGGATTAAGTTAATTAACCCTTGATTATTATTGTATTTGCAATTCTCAATCCATCATACTCTGAGGTAATGATGTATTCGCCAGCCATTAGATTAATGTTTAACTTAGCTATTCCTTTAGAATCTGTGTGTTTTGTGTAGAATACTCCGTTGATGTTGAATTTGACTGCAGCATTTGCTAATGGCTTTCCCTGACCATCAAGAACAGTAACATTGAATGTTGAACCGTCTTTATATGTCATCTCCAAATCGGTCGCATTTAAAGTTGGCAATACTGTAATGTTATAAGACATCATAAGGCCGGTCAACGGATCAGTGGCCGTTAAAATGTACATTCCAGGAGGTAAGTTAATGTTTAATCTTGCAGTTCCGTTTTCATTTGTTGTACGATTGTAAAATACACCATTAATGTTCATGGTAATGTTAACGCCTGCTACAGGATTTCCTTCGCCGTTGATTAATGTAATATCAAATTGGGAAGCGTTTCTATAGTATTTTACTAAGTCTTCACCTATTAATGTTGGAAGTACTGTGATTGTATTTTCAACTGTTGTTCCGTTGAATGTTGTTTTTACTGCGTAGTTGCCTGGTCCTAAATTAATTGTCATTGAAGCGGTTCCGTTTTCATCACTGGTTCTTGTATAATTTTTACCATTGATTTCAAATGTTACAGTTTCATTGGCTACACCAATATTTGCCTCAAACTTAGAATCATTTTTATAGATTTTAACTAAATTCTCGGTGTAAATAGGTAAAGCAACTGTGTAAACTTTTAGGCATGCAATTCCATCTTCCTTATATCCGTCTATCCAAGTTTCACCGTCTAAACACATGAATGAAATGTTTTCAGTATAATGAACTCTCATGTCTTTTATTGAAATGCCTGGTATAGCGTTTGATGTCATTTTTGCTTTGAAGATATCTCCTTTTTTGATTGGTATGTATTCATTTAATTTGATAGTGTGGTAGCCGGCATATGGAGATATGCCAGTTTGAGTTAATTTTAATTCATCGTTTACATAAATTTCAACAGTGTAGTTGACTTCACTTTGGTTGAAGTATGTTCCGACAGCTGCAATTGCATCATTGTCTAATGATTCATATACATTCATATAGCCTGCGTTTCCATTAGTGTTTATAAAAGCACCAGACCACGTCATGTCATATTGATAGTTTTTATTGTATGGGACAGTATTTTCAAATAGTATTGAATCGGCATAAGTAGGTAAAGCCCCTCCCATATATTGTAGGAGTGATAAATCATAATATGAAACATATAAATATCCATTGTCTCCCCAGTTACTTCCCCAACTGTTTTTTACAATCCATGCACCATCACCAGGAGGTGTGGCTAAGAATTTTTCTTTTGGGAAATTGTCATCCCATCCTACGATTGAAACTTCATGATTTGATTTTGTAGGCACATTAACATATTGTGCATACGTTTCGGGATTATAATAAATACTTACTTCATCATATTTGGATTGTCCATAATAACCCACATCTATGGAACCATATTTCAATATTGCCAATTTAAGTTGTGTGCCGTTTGGCACTTCAGTATTAGGTGTGAACATCACATCCTGAACATGAATGTCCTGTGGGGTTGTGATTAATGGTGAAATTTTTCCCATTTCATCATATTCATCTTTATCTAGTGCGAATGCTCCAAGCCAACTCAATAAATAACCTGTGCCCAGAGTGTTAAATCCGCCTTCTGCAGCTTCCGCACTACCATAAATTGAATATTTTATCATGGTATTTTGCATGTTATTTTCTGAGAAATCAGTTGTAATTCCTGCATTTTTTAATAATGCAGATTCTAAGGTACCTGTTATTCCAAAGGTCCAGCAAGATCCCATCCATCCTTGGTCTCTAACTGGTGATACCCATCCCCAGTCGCGTAAATCAAATTTGGATGGAAGAGTAGTAACATTAATAGTATTATTGAGTAATGTTAATTGCATGCCCTCTCCTGTCATTATTGTTGCATAAAATGTATTGTTGGTTGAGATGTTATCATCATTAATAAAAATATTGCTTTTATCTATATCGGATTCATTATCAAAAACAGTGTAAATAGGGTTTGTGTTGTTTTCAAATATTGAATTTTTGATGTTGTATGATGAGTCATATGCATAGATTGCACTACCTGCACTTGCATTGTTATTGAAGAATTTAGAGTCATTTATATTATAGGTACCCATATCCAAGAATAGTGCACCGCCATAAGTCGGATAACCTTCAATATCATCAACACTGTTTGAATCAAAGGTACAGTTATTAATCACACTATTTACATAGGAAAGATAGACTGATCCTCCGTTATATGTGGCATGAGTGTTTATGAATTCTGTATTGTTTAAGAATAAATCTCCGCCCAATTGAAGGAATGCTCCACCAAAATCAGAATATGTGTCTCTAAACAGACAATCCAACATAGTCATATTTCCACCTTCTCCTTCTCCACCAATATCTGCATAAACTGCACCGGCATTTTTAGAAGAGGTAGTGTTTATGAATTCACAGTTTTTAATATATACCACACCGCCAAGCCTGATGCCTATTGCGCCTGCAGTAATGTTACTTTTCAAATTAATGAATCTTGAGTTAATTATTGAAGTTTTAGAAGTTCTGGCATACACTGCGGGAGAATATGTAGAAGTGATGTTTGTAAAAGTACTGTTTTCTATGTAAATTGTAGAATTGACAAGAGCGACAATTTGAGAATATTTATTAAATACTTTTGAAGTCATATCTGAATTGTAAAGGTTTATCACTCCTTTTTTAACAAATATTGATGAACCGGCTTCGGCATAATTGTCAATAAAATGAGAATTGTCACAGTTAAGAGTTGCATTTCCGTAAAGCCCTATAGCTCCACCCTCTGTTTTTGCATAGTTGTCAATGAAAGTAACATTATTCAATGTCAATGCTGCATTAGCATATATTGCTCCGCCTTTATCTGCATTGGCATTTATTAAAATTAAATTATTTAATGTAATGTTATTTCCGGTAATGTTGAAAATTCTTGATTGGTTTTTTCCATCAATTGTATGGCCGTTTCCGTTAAGGATGAAATTATCCTTGCTGATTAAAATTCCTGTATTGTTGTCAGTTTCATTGTTGAAAGTGTAGTCCTGATTCAAGTCTAAAACCGCACCTCCACTTCCTATTTCATCAGTCAAATTGGTAAATGAAGCTTCACTGGTTGTGTAAACTTCATTTTGAGAATTTTGTAAAATTTCCGTACTTATATCATCTTCAGTACTGTTTTCAGCTGCACAAACAGCACCAACAGACAGTATTAAAATAAGTAGGACAATCATAATTTTTAAAATTTTCATAATATATCCCCTATATATCTATATATGTAAAAAGAGATTATTTAAGTTTATACATTTAATTTTAAACTTTATATGGTTTTTTGAGTGTTAAATTAATAAAAAAAGAATAAATAATGATTAATTAATTTAATCATTAATAGTTATTGTGTTTGAAATTTTTAATCCATCGTATTCTGAGGTAATAATGTATTTACCGGACATTAAATTAATGTTCAGTTTAGCTATTCCTTTAGAATCGGTGTGTTTTGTGTAGAATACTCCGTTGATGTTGAATTTGACTGCAGCATTTGCTAATGGATTGCCATGACCATCAAGAACAGTTACATTGAATGTTGAACCGTCTTTATATGACATTTCCAAATCAGTAGCGATTAAAGTAGGCAATACTGTAATGTTATATGACATCTGAAGACCAGTCAATGGATCAATAGCTGTTAATATGTACTCGCCAGGAGGTAAGTTAATGTTTAATTTGGCTGTTCCGTTTTCATTAGTTGTACGGTTATAAAATACTCCATTGATGTTCATGGTAATGTTAACACCACTGATAGGATTTCCTTCACCATCAATTAATGAAATATAGAACTGTGAAGCATTTCTATAGTATTTAACTAGGTTGTCAGCTATTAATGTTGGAAGTACTGTAATAGTGTTTTCAACTGTTGTTCCGTTGAATAAAGTTTTGATTGTGTAGTTTCCAGGACCTAAATTGATTGCTATAAGAGCGGTTCCATTCTCATCACTTACTCTAGTGTAATTTCTACCGTTTATTTCAAATATTACAGTTTCATTGTCTACACCAATATTTGCCTCAAACTTAGAATCATTTTTATAGATTTTAACTAAATCTTCAGTATAAATTGGTAAAGCAACAGTGTAGACTTTTACGCATGCAATATAGCCTAAGTCATAAGCATCTTCCCAGGTTTTCCCATCTTTACAGACATATGAAATATTATTACCATAATGTGCTCTAACATCGGAATTGAGAATGTATGGCACCCAATTTGATGTTACTTTTGCTTTGAAAATATCTCCTGCTTTGATTGGTATGTAATCATTCAATTTGATTGTGTGATAACCTACATATGGAGATACTCCATCTTGAGTTAATTTTAACACATCATTTACAAAGATTTCAACTGTATAATTGACACCGCTTTGGTTGAAGTATGTTCCAACAGCTGCAATAGCATCGTTTTCCACTGCTTCAAAGGCATTCATATAACTTATAGTTCCATTTCCAGGTTCATTATTAGAAATCCATACCCAATCGTATTGATAATTTTTATTGTATGGAACAGTATTTTCAATTATAGGTGTAGCAGCATAGTTAACTATACTTCCTGGAGTATATGTTAGGAGGGACTGGTCATAGTATGAAACATACATGCAGCCATTGTCTCCAAAATCAGGACCCCAACTGTTTTTGATTATCCATGCACCGTCACCAGGAGGGGCAACTAGGAATTTCTCTTTTGGAAAATTGTCGTCCCATCCAATAATAGCAACTTCATGGTTTGCCTGTTCAGGCGAATTGACATATTGTGCATATGTTTTTGGATTATAATAAGGTGATTCTTCATCATATGTGGATTGTCCGAAATAGGACACGTCTAAAGAACCGTATTTCAAAACAGCTTTTTTAATTTCTGTACCGTTAGGGATTTCATTATTAGGTATGAATATGAGATCTTGAACATGAATGTGCGGACCGGTTAAGATAGTTCTTGTAATTTTTCCAAGTTCATCATAAGTATCTGCATCATATGGAATTGCTCCAAGCCAACTTAAAAGGTAACTTGCAGAAGCAAGATTATATCCTCCTTCTAATACTTCATTATTGCCGTAATATGAATATTTCATCTGGTTTTTCATGTTATTCATTGAAGTATCATATTTATTTCCCGTAGCTTTCAGTAATGTTGATTCCAATGCACCGGTCATTCCAAATGTCCAGCAAGCATTCATCCATCCTTGATCTCTGACTGTTGACATCCATCCCCAGTCACGTAAATCAAATTTAGATGGAATAGTATCAACATCAATAGTATTGTTAATCAGTGTTAATTTAAGGCCTTCTCCAGCCACCATTGTTTCATAATATGTATTGTTGGTTGAAATGTCGCCATTAATAAAAGTATTGTTTTTTAAACTGCATTCCTTATCAAAAACACTATAAAGAGCGTTTGTATTGTTTTCAAATACTACTAGAGGGTTTGTATTGTTTTCAAATAATGAGTTTTTAATATTATATGATGTATCGTATGCATATATTGCATTACCGACATCTGCAGTGTTATTTATAAATCTGGAATCAGTTATATTTAAGGTGCTGATATCGCTGTATATTGCTCCACCATATGTTAGATAATCATCTTTCAATTCAGCAACATTTGAATCAAAAGTACAATTATTGATTGCACTTTCTACAAATGAAAGATAAACTGCTCCTCCATTCCATGTGGCGTAATTGTTTATGAATTCTGTATTGTTTAGCCATAACTTTCCTCCTAATTGGATGTATGCTCCACCAAATTCGGAATATGTGTCTTTAAATAAGCTATTAAGTATGGTCACATTGCCTGTAGAACTACTGTATCCTGTGATGTCAACAAAAACGGCTCCAGCATTTTTAGAAGATGTAGCATTTATAAATTCACAATTTTCAATGTATAGTTCACCGCCTTCTCTAAGACTCATTGCACCAGCACTGATGTTTGCTTTTAGATTATTAAATTTGGAATTTATTATTCTGGCTTTAGAACTTGTAAGATATACTGCTGGTGAATAGTTTGTAAGAATATTTTCAAAAGTAGTATTTTCTATATTGATTGAGGAATCTGTGTGGCCATAAATTTGGCCTGCTTTAGCAAATTTTTTTGAAGTTAAGTATGCATTGTAAAGGTTCAATTTACCTTTCTGAATAAATATTGTGCCTCTTTCACCAGAATTGTCAATGAATTTCGAATTGTTACAGATAAGAGTTACATTCCCGAAAAGTCCTATAGCTCCGCCGATACTTGCATTATTGTTAATAAAAGTAATATTGTTTAATGTTAATGTTCCATTAGCACGTACTGCTGCACCTCTATCTGAATTACCGTTGATTAAAACTAAATTGCTTAGTGTTACATTGTTTGCGGTAATGTTGAATATTCTTGATTGTTCATTTCCGTCTATTGTAAAACCGTTACCGTTAAGGACAAAATTATCCTTGTTGATAAAAATTCCAGTATTATTGTCTGTTTCATTGTTGAATTTGTAATTTTGGGTTAAATCCAACGTGTCAGTTACATTTTCTATTTCATCAGTTAAATCAGTGAATGAAGCTTCACTGGTTGTATAAACTTCATTTTGAGAAGTTTGTAAAATTTCCGTACTTATAATATCATCTGTACTGTTTTCAGCTGCACAAACGGCACCAACAGACAGGATTAAAATAAGTAGGGCAATCATAATTTTTAAAATTTTCATAATAATATCCCCTATATTTCTATATATGTAAAAAGAGATTATTTAAGTTTATACATTTAATTTTAAACTTTATCGATGGTTGTATGTTAAATTATAAAAAATGTAAAAGAAAGGATTAAAAAATTTAATCCTTAATGGTTATTGTGTTTGAAATTTTTAATCCATCGTATTCTGAGGTAATGATGTATTTACCGGACATTAAATTAATGTTCAGTTTAGCAATTCCTTTAGAATCGGTGTGTTTTGTGTATATTACTCCGTTGATGTTGAATTTAACTGCAGCTTTATATGCTGGTTTTCCTTGCCCATCAAGAACAGTTACATCGAATGTTGAACCGTCTTTGTATTTCATTTCCAAATCGGTTGCATTTAATGTCGGCAATACTGTGATGTTATATGACATTTGAAGACCAGTTAATGGATCAATGGCTGTTAAAATATATTCTCCAGGTATTAAATTAATGTTTAATTTGGCTGTTCCGTTTTCATTTGTTGTACGGTTGTAAAATACACCATTAATGTTCATGGTAATGTTAACACCTGCTATAGGATTACCTTCACCATCAATTAAATCAATATAGAATTGTGAAGCGTTTCTATAGTATTTAACTAAATTATCAGCTATTAATGTAGGTAAAACAGTGATATTATTTTCAACAGCAGTACCATTAAATATGGTTTTTATTGTGTAGTTTCCAGGTCCTAAATTAATTGTCATTAAAGCAGTTCCGTTTTCATCACTTACTCTGGTGTAATTTCTGCCATTGATTTCAAAGGTTACAGTTTCGTTGGCAACACCAATGTTTGCTTCAAAGTCGGAATCATTTTTATAGATTTTAACTAAGTCTTGGGTGTAAATTGTCAATCCTTTAGTGTATACTTTTAAAGTGAAGGTTTTATTTTCTTTTACAGGGTCTTCCCATTTGCCACCATAATTTACAAAGCTTACATTTTCTAAATAATGTTGTCTTGATTTGTTTATGAAAGGTATGCTTTCTTTTGTCATTATTGCTGTAATAATGTCTTTTGCTTTAACAGGGATTTCTTTTGTTAATTTAACGGTATGGTATCCGCGATATGGTGCTGTTCCATTTTGAGTATGGACTAGTTCATTATTCAAATAGATTTCAAGTAAATATTCTTCATCTTCATTCGCAAAGTAAGTTCCAACTGCACTGACTAACTCATTTCCGTTGATTTCATAGTTTACTTTATAACTTACATCTTTAGAATATTCTTCAATATTTAAAGATCCTCCTAAATCGGTCTGGTAGTTTGTTGTATAATTTTCAGTATTTTCAATAATAAATATTGGATTATATTTGTATCCTACCATACCTAAATCATAATATGAAATGTATCCATATCCTTTGTCTCCCCAATCTGTATCCCAACTGTTTTTAATTATCCATGCTCCATCTCCTGGAGGAGTGACTATAAAGTTTTCTTTTGAAAAAGTATCATCCCATCCAACAATTGAAACTGAATGATCTTGTTGGGTTGTATTATTTTGATATTGGGCTGCTGTTTTATTATTATAATACGGTGCCTCTTGGTATGCATAATATGTAATGGCTATAGCACCATATTTCATTACTGCTTTTTTATATTCCTCGATGTCGCTTGAATTTTTAATCTCTTTTAAAAGTATTGCGTCCTGAATATGTATATTTTTATCTGTGAAGAGTATTGGAGATAATTTACCTAATTCATCATAAGTATCATATTCTTTTGGAAATGGACCAATCCAACTTAAAAAGTAGCTTAAAGCTTCATCTAAGTATCCGCCTTCTTCATTACCTATAACACCGATTTTTGAGTATTGCAACAGGGTATTTTGGATATTGTTTTCTGAAAAGTCATATGCTACTCCTGTTGCTTTTTTTAATTCAGATTCTAATCCTCCAGATACTCCAAATACCCAGCAGGAACCCATAGCACCTTGATTTTTTACAGGGGTTAGCCATTCCCAGTCGCGTAAATCAAAACGTGCAGGAAGATTGGTTACGTTTATTGTATTGTTTATAAGTTCAAGTTTTATGCCATTTCCAGACATAATTGAGAGATAATTCGTATCATTTAAAACCATAATGTCATTATTTAAAGTAATGTTTTTGAATGTATTATTTCCGGCAAATACACTATGAATAGCTTCACCATTATTTTTAAATGTAGAATTGTCCATATATCCGTAAGAATCATATGTATAAATTGCATTTTTGGTATTGTTGGCGAAATCTGAATTAAATATATTAAATACTGAATCATCCAAGTAGATTGCTCCACCATTAAATGTTTCATTATCCATAATTTTATTTGATTCAAAAATGGTATTATTCATACTTAATAATGTATTTGACACGAATATTGCTCCTCCATCATATTGGGCGGTATTGTTTATAAAAATAGAATTTATTATTGTTATATTACCTCCTAATTGGACTAAAGCACCACCGAAATCACCAGTTGAATTAATGAACATTGAATTTAAAATATATGTTTCTATTGGTTTAGAATCAATATCTATAAATATTGCTCCGCCGTTTTTCGTTGCAGCGGTATTTGAAAATGTACAATTGTTTATTTCCATATCAGTTAATGATTTTACTCCTATTGCTCCAGCAGTTTGGTTAGCATATAAATCTTCAAAGGTAGAATTTTTAATACTTATATTTCCCTCAGCATATACTGCTGCTGCATATTTGGATATTGCATTAGAAAAAGCTGAATTAGATATGAGTGTTTTATTTGATGAGTAAACACTTCCTCCCCATTCGGCGGTATTATTACTAAATTCACAATATGTTATTTCTGTTGTATAATTTTTATTAAATATTGCTCCACCATTTTCTGCTTGGTTGTTGTTGAATGTTGAGTTATTTATTTTAGCCTCATCTTGCGCAAGGATTGCTCCGCCGTTTGTGGCATTGTTGTTGTTAAATATTGAGTCGTTTATTGTAGTTTCACCATCTATATAAAGTGCTCCTCCGGCATCGGCTTGATTGTTGTTGAATGTCACATTATTTATTTCAGTTTCGCCTTGTATTAAAATTGCTCCGCCGTTTCCAGCTTTGTTTTCACTGAATAGTGCGTTGTTTATTGTAGTTTCTCCACCTATATAAAGTGCTCCTCCGTTACCGGCATGATTGTTGTTGAATATTATATCATTTAAAGTAAGTGTACCTGTTGAGTTTATTGCCCCACCAAATCCTCCGGTTTTATTTCCATTGATAAGGTTAATGTTGGAAATTGTAATGTTATTTCCGGTAATTACAAATATTCTTGATTGGAATTTCGCATCAATGGTATGGCCTTCACCATTAAGGACAAAATTACTCTTGGTGATAAAAATTCCAGTATCATCATCAGTTTCATTGTTGAAAGCATAATCTTTAGTTAACTCTAAATACGTACTTGCATTATCTATTTCATCCTTCAAATCACTGAATGAAGCATCACCAGTTGAATAAACTTCATTTGGAGTGATTTCCAAAACTTCTTGACTATCCGCACTTAAAACATCACTAGTACTGTTTTCAGCAGCACAAACTGCACCAACAGACAGGGTTAAGATAAGTAGGACAATCATAATTTTTAAAATCTTCATAATATATCCCCATTATATATATGTTAAAATAATTATATAATAAATATTTATAGTGGTCTAAAGCTTTTTGATTAAAATTCTGTTTAATTTATATGTTTTTTGGTTTGGATGTTTCATTCATCTTGGGTGAGCTTGAATCTAAAGAAAGGCTTCCGAAATATTTTTATATCACTAAAGTTTGGAATACTGATTAACTTTACAAAACTTTTCACTACAAGACTCAGATAATTTCATGAAGGTCTCTAAATTGTATTTTAAATTCAAGAAATTGCGTAAAAAAAGAAGAAAAAATACTTTCATTGTTGATGCAACATGAGAAAATATATAAATATACACCAAAATCAGTTGAAAAAACAGTATATTTAATTATATTTGGGATTACTAATCATATCGCTGGATTTTGCTTAAAAACGACTATACAACAATTATCTGAGAACTAAAAAATTTAGATTCCTGAAAATATTATTTAAGTCTATATATTTGATTTTAAACTTTAATTGGGGGTTAATCAAAAAAAAGAAAGGATTAATTAACTTAATCCTTAATTATAATGGTGTTTGAAACTTTTAATCCATCATATTCTGATGTGATTATGTATTTGCCGGACATTAAAGTAATGTTTAGCATGGCTATTCCATCTGAATTTGTTTTGCGGTTATAAAATATTCCATTGATGTTAAATTTAACAGTCGCATCTTTTAATGGATTTCCCTGACCGTCAAGAACAGTTGCATTGAATGTTGAACCGTCTTTATAGCTCATCTCCAAATCACTTGCATACAATGTAGGC
>CACXWH010000013.1 GCA_902771225.1 uncultured Methanobrevibacter sp.
CCGTAGTTTATCAGCCATTGAAGATTCACTTGAAGAATTTGCAGTAGGATATATGTTTAATGAAAATATGGTTGATTCAATGGATGCGATTAAAGACATTAAAATAGAAGGGAATCACATTTATGCTGAAATTGATGATACTTTACTAAAAAGTAATGAGACTGTTTTATGTTCTGATTCAGCAGGAGGATGGAGAAGCAAAATTAAAAATGTAAAATCAGTCCAATCCGATTTTCAAGTTTCAGTACATGAATTGATTGACAGAATCGAAGAGTTAAAAGATAATGCTGAAATTTGGCAGGCAACAGGCGGAACTCATGTTGCAGGAATAGTCTACAAAGACCATTTTATTGTTAAAGAAGACGTTAGTCGTCACGTTGCTGTTGACAAGGTTATTGGATACGGATTAATGCATGATTTCGATTTGAAAAACTCTTATGTTATTTACAGTGGGAGGATGCCCGCCGATATGGTTATTAAAATGACCCGTGTAGGAGTTCCAATTTTAGCATCCAACGCTGCTCCGGCAAATTCCGGTTATAATATAGCAAAAAAAGGTAATGTTACATTAGTCGGATTTTTACGCGGCAATAGATGTAACATTTATAATAATCAAAATAGAGTAATTTTTGATTAAATTACTCTAATACGGTGTGTCTAGCTTTCAAATCACTTTCGGTTTGATGCATTTTTTCCATTAACTCAGATACAATAGCATCTAAAAATACAAGAGTGGTTAACTCAAAAGCAGTTCCTAAAGGAGTTAATGAAGTATAATTTCCATAAATCTGACGTTTCATATAATTTTCATCATCTACTTCTTTTTTAGTTCTTCCTTTAACCAAAAGACAAGAATCAGCCAATTTACCTAAAGTTGATTCAGGATATGAAGTAACCACCAATACTTTTGATCCCCTATTTTTAGCAATATTTACTGCAGATACAATATTATTAGTTTCACCGGATCCTGAAATAGCCACTATACAATCATCTTTATAAATAGCTGGAGAAATTGTTTCTCCAACAACATATGCACTTACACCCAAATGCATTAATCTCATTGCAAATGCCTTTGCAGCAAGACCTGACCTTCCGGCCCCGGTTACAAAAACATTTTTTGATTCCATGATAATATTTTCAAATTCATCTATAGATTTTTCATCCAAAAATTCTTCAGCACTGACAATATTTCCAATAATAGCTTTGATTGAACTTTTCATTAATTCCATCATATCATCCTAAATACATTATTTAAATATATTAATAAAACTTTAATATATAATTAATGAAACTGGAAAGTAAAGGTCTAATTAGTTTGGAAATAAATGGTGAAATTTATGGTTATAAACTATATCAAAGTTTAGAGTCCCTAAATAGAACTCATTCACAAAGAAAATCAGCTAAAGAGCTGAATATTTCACATACTGTTTTTAATAGAAGAATACTTCGAGCTGAAGAAAAATTGGGCATTAAATTAACTGAAAAGAAAGGAAACGGAAGTGGCCTTACAAACGATGGGGTGAGACTTTTAGAAGAATATAGAAAATATTTAATCCAAATTGCCGAACCAGACAATATTAATATTGCTGGCGGCCACATCAGTTCAGGCCTTCTGGAAAGTCTTGATTCACCATTCAATATAAATGTTTACAGCAGTAATGATCAAGATGCTTTCAAATTAGCCAGAAGAGGTGTTGTCGATTTATTAACTCTGGATGACCCATTAATAGCTTATGAAAGAGATATTAATTTTATTCCAATAGCTTATGACTATCTTGTTTTAATATCAAGCCCAGGATGTCCGGAAATTACAAGCATAAAAGATTTGAATGGGCTAGACTTTGTTAAGGTCAATGGGTCAGCCCAAAGACTTGCCTGGAATACCTTAGAACATTATGATTTAGATTATACAATAAAACATGATGTAAATTCACAATTTGATGCTTTTAAATTAGTGAAAAATTCCAAAAACCTGCACAGCTTTTTAAATGCCAGTTATTTTAACGGAAATGAAATATTAAAATTTGATACCCGACATGTAATCAGTTTAGTTAAAGTTAACAATAATGATTCTAAAACAGACGAATTTATTGATTATATATTAACTAAAGGCCAAAAAAATATTGAAAAGCAAGGTTTCATACCTATGGAATAATAGTTCCCAAATGCTCTCTGATAAAATTTAAATAAATAAATAAATAAAATAATAAAATGACAATTAAAAGTTTAATTAGTTTTTTCAACGATAACCAAGTTAAAAAATAAATTAAACCATAATTGTCTTAACCTTTAGAACAAGGGGGATAGCTTAGAGGTCGTTAAATTAAATAACGGATTAAAAATTCTAGGAAACCTTGTCATCTACAAGACAAGGCAGTTCAAACTTAAAACATAATAAATATTACACCTCATAATCATGTAGTGAAATTTCTTTCATCAGTTGAAATTTTACAAATTTTTAAATAAAACTTAAAATAAAAAATAAAAAGGAGATATTATGGTTAAAGAAATAGATTTACTCGCAATTGGTCATTCCGCTCATGATTATATCATTAGAGTGCCTAATTTTCCAAAAGCCAACTTTTCATCCCCAATAACAGACATGAAAACTTTCAATGGTGGAGCTGCCGCCAATGTTGCTTGTGTTGGGGCCAATCTTGGATTGAAAACTGGTTTAGTTTCTGCAGTTGGTGGAGATTTTAAAAAGAGCGAATATTTCGAACACATGGAAAACTTAGGTATTAATACTGAATCATTGATTATTGTTCCTGGAGAAAAGACTCCAACCGCATTTGTCCTAACAGACGATAATTCTGATCAAATCAGTTATTTCTACTGGGGCGCTGCAAAAGAGTTTTCTGAAAGCAAAGTGCCTTCAAATATAATAAAAAATGCTGAAGCAGTACATTTAGCTACTGGAGACCCTGAATTCAATTGGAAATGTTCTGAAGAAGCTAAAAATGAAGACACATTTATTTCATTTGATCCAGGTCAAGACCTTGGAATGTATGATACCAAAAAGTTAAAAGACATGATTGAAAATGCAACCATTCTTTTTGGAAATCACCATGAAATTGAAAGGATTCTAGACTCCCTTGAAACTGACTTAACAGGACTTAGAGAATTAGGTCCTAAAATAATTGTTAAAACCTGCGGAGCTAATGGAAGTGAAATATATTCTAGTGAAGATAAAATTAAAATTGATGCTATTGATGTTAATGTAGTTGACCCTACCGGTGCAGGAGATTCCTACAGAGCAGGATTTTTATCAAGATTCTTAAATGGAGAATCCTTAGAAGAATCCGCTAAATTCGCATCTGCTGTATCATCATTTATTATTGAACATCAAGGTTGTCAAACTAACATGCCTAGTTTTGATGATGCATTTGAAAGGATGAATGAGTTTTATTAAAACTCATTTAACTTATTTTTTTGGTATTATGCACTACACCACCGTTAAAACAATACTATCGCCAACAAATGGAATGAATCTTTATCGCGGATGCAGTCATGGGTGTATTTATTGTGATTCAAGAAGTAATGTCTATCAAATGAATCATGAATTTGAAGATATTGAAGTTAAAAAGAATTCCTTGGAGTTATTAAAAAAATCACTGAAAAATAAACGTCAAAAAGTGATGGTTGGTACCGGTTCAATGGCTGATCCATATATGCCAATTGAAAAAAGACTTGAATATACAAGAAGTGCTTTAAAATTAATATATAAATATGGTCATGGTTTTACTTGCATTACAAAGTCTGATTTGATTTTAAGAGATTTAGATTTAATTAAAAAAATTAATGAAACTACAAAATCTGTTGTTCAAATGACACTTACTACTGCAGATGAAGATTTATGCAAAATATTAGAACCTAATGTTTGTTCGACAAAAAGGAGGGTGGAAGTCTTAAAAATATTGAATAAGAACAATATTCCCTCTGTTGTTTGGTTATGTCCAATTTTACCTTTTATTAATGACAATGAAGAAAATATAAATAAAATCCTTGATTATTGTATTGACAGTAATGTGAAAGGAATACTGTCTTTTCAGATGGGTTTAACTTTAAGGGATGGCAATAGAGAGTATTTTTACAAAAAATTAGATGAAAACTTTTCTGGTTTAAAAGATAAATATATAACTCATTTTAAAAGTAATTATCATGCCCCCAGCCCAAATAATTCAAAACTAATGCGAATTTTTTACAAAAGAACAAATGATGCTGGAATCATGAATAAACCAAATGATATTTTTTCTTATCTTCATGAATTACCTGCAAAAAATGAAACTAAACAGACCACATTAATTTAAAGCATAGTTTATATATATCAAATTTAATAGATATTGAATCAATTAATTTAAATATAATTAATACAAAAGAATTAACATCAACCGAAAATGATTACATAATCAAATAGTATTGATTTAATTAAAAAATAATTGAGTGGTAATAATGACACAAATAAGTGATGCAAAAAAAGGTATTTTAACCGATGAAATGAAACATGTAGCAAAAATAGAAAATGTTTCACAAGATTTTATTTTAAAATCAGTAGCTGAAGGAACTATTGTTATTCCAAGTAATGTTAATAGAGAAATTAAAGCATCAGGTATAGGTGCAGGACTTAGAACAAAAGTAAATGCTACTGTTGGAACTTCAACCGATATTGTAAACTTTGATGAAGAAGTTCAAAAAGCACAAATAGCAATCGACAATGGTGCAGATTGTTTAATGGAATTGAGTATTGGTGGAGATTTAGATGTTATCAGAAATAGGGTTCTTGACATGTCCCCACTCCCTGTAGGATCCGTACCAGTTTATCAAGCAGCAATTGAAAGCATTAGAAGAGATGGATCTGTAATTTACATGACTGAAGATGATTTATTCAACACCATCGAAAAACAAGCAAAAGACGGTATAGATTTTATGGCAGTCCACAGTAGTATTAACATAGAAACTTTAACCAGACTCAAAAGACAAGGCCGTGTAACTGGACTTGTTTCAAGAGGCGGATCATTCATGTCCGGGTGGATTGTAGAAAATGAACAAGAAAATCCTTTATACAAAAACTTTGATTATGTTTTAGAAATTGCAAAAGAACATGACGTAGTTCTTTCCCTTGCAAATGGTATGAGAGCAGGATCCATTGCCGATTCAACAGACAGAGCTCAAATACAAGAATTAATTATTTTAGGAGAATTAATTGATAGGTCCCGTGAAGCTGGAGTACAATGTATGATTGAAGGACCAGGCCACATTCCAATCAATGAAATTCCAACAAACGTAATGATTCAAAAGAAAATGTGTTCAAATGCTCCATTTTATATGTTAGGACCTATTGTATGTGATGTAGCGCCAGGTTACGACCACATCGTATCTGCAATTGGAGCAGCATCATCTGCAAAAGCTGGAGCAGACTTTATTTGTTATGTAACACCTGCAGAACACTTGGCTTTACCTTCCCCAGAAGATGTAAAAGAAGGAGTTATTGCAACAAAAATTGGAGCTTATGCTGGAGACTTAGCAAGTGGTCAAATTGACGGATCACAAGATTTAGCAATGGCAGAAGCAAGGAAAAAATTAGATTGGGAAGCACAATACGAATGTGCAATGTTTCCGGAAGCTGCACGTGCAAAAAGAGATGAAAGACCACCTGAAGAAGAAGACACATGTACCATGTGTGGTAATTTCTGTGCGGTAAAAATCGTTAACGAATGGTTGGATCAATCTGATTCTGACTTAATTAAATAGATTTTTTAATCTATTTCTTTTTTATTTTTTAAATGTGGCACAAAGTCACAATTTCATTTAATTTTTATATGCTATAAAGTATAACCTTTTATTAGAAATATTAATAGTTATAACTGTTTATTCATGCTTTTAAAAGAGTATAATATAAATCAAACTATGTTAGTCAACAAAAAAATAAAAATTAAAAAATCCACACAATTAGATTAAAAAATCCATGGCACATTCTCATATTTATAGAATTAATCTTTTATATGACTACTTACAATAAATTAAAGTATACTAATTTTTTAAAGATAATTTTTTTATTACAATAACGGTGAAATAGATGACACATTGGATTGAAAATATAGCTGATGAATTAAGTAAAAGAGATGTAGAAGAACATGTTATATCTAGTGGAACTTCCATATCCGGTTCAATACACATTGGAAACTCTTGTGACATATTTATAGCAAATGCAATAGGAAAAAAATTAAGAGAAAAAGGTAAAAAAGCAAAAAGCATATGGATTGCAGATGATAACGACCCATTAAGAAAAGTTCCATATCCACTTCCTGAAGACTATGATAAATACTTAGGAATGCCCTACTCAATGATTCCGTGTCCAGATGGTTGTTGTGATAATTTTGTAGAACATTTTGAAAAACCTTTATTTTCTGTTGTAAAAGAATATGGTATTGAAATGGAAGCTAAATCCGGTTTTGAAATGTACAAAAGTGGAGTTTACAATGATTACATAAGAACTGCATTTGAAAGAGTAGATGAAATTAAGGAAATATTCAATGAATACAGAAGAGTACCTTTAGATGATGATTGGTTGCCATATAACCCCGTTTGTGATGAATGTGGACGTGTGAATACAACTTATGCTTATGATTATGATGGAGATACCGTAAAATACAGATGTGAATGTGGACATGATGGTGAAATGGACATAAAATCTGGGAACGGTAAATTAACCTGGAGAGTTGAATGGGCAGCAAGATGGAAAATATATAAATCCACATGTGAACCATTTGGAAAAGACCATGCTGCTAGCGGCGGTTCTTATGATGTAAGTAGCGTTATTTCTGAAAAAATATTCAATTATCCTGCGCCTTATCCAGTACCATACGAATGGATTACACTCGACGGTGAAGCAATGAGTAAATCTCAGGGAGTATTCTTTGCGCCAGACGAATGGTTAAAAATTGGTCCTGCCGAAAGTCTTAACTATTACTTATTTAGGTCAAAACCTATGAAAGCTAAAGATTTCTCACCAAAAATGCCATATTTAGATTTTATTGATCAATTTGATAAAGTGGAAAAAGTATTTTATGATGAAGAGGAAGCGCCATCTGAAAAAGAAGATAAGAAATTCAGAGAAATATATGAAATTGCTCAAATTAATGTTGGTGAACCACTTCCATTCAGACCGCCATTTAGATTCCTGGTTAATGCTTATCAAATTGCAGGCGATGATTTAGAAAAAATATTTGGAATTTTAAAAAGAAACTCACAATTAACTAAAAGCTTTGAGAATAAAGAATTTAGTGATTTAACTGAAGTTGAACTATCCCAATATAGACAACGCGTTGATAATGTAAAATATTGGTTAGACAATTATGCACCTAAATTCGTTAAATTCCAAGTACAAGAAAAAAGTGTTCCTAAATTACCATTAACAGAAGAACAAGATCAGTTTTTAAGTGATTTAGCAGATTTAATTGAAACAACTGAGTTTAATGATGCAACAGAATTGCATGATGCAATGTATAAAATCTTAGAAGGACAAGGGCTAAAACCACAAAAAGGTTTCCAAGCAATTTATAAAATGATACTTGGTCAAAAACAAGGCCCTAGAGCAGCATCATTCTTATTATCCTTAGATAAAGATTTTGTTATTAAAAGACTAAGAAAAGAAGCTTAAATTAAGCTTCTAAATTCTTTTTTTATTAAAATTTCGCCATCATTACTGACTATTTGATAATCCATTTTTTTAAATATATCCAAAAGCAAATCATCCTCATCCAAAAATGCATAAGATTCCCTAAACCCTAAATCTATAGCTATTTTTTCTAATTGTTTAACTAATTTATATGAAATCTCTTCACGATTTTTAGCATCAACAAATAAACTTATAATTTCAATCGAATCCTTATCAAATATTTTAAAACTGGCACAACCAACAGTAGATCTATAATTAAGTAAAAGTAAAACTACCTGAGGTTCATCTAAAATACAACCAAAAGATTTACAAAACTCAACAAATCTTTCATCACGCTCATCAGTAACAATAACTTCCATTATTTAACCTCAGTTGTATTTCCAACTTTTGCAAGTTCTTCATCCCATATTTCTGAGTTATTGCAAGTGAATTTTAAAAATAAGTCCCTGCATCTCAAATCATTTAAAACAACAACTTCAACATCATTACATTTAAGCAAGTTTTCAGCACCCATTAGTGTAGTATTTTCACCTATAACAACACGAGGTATATTATATAATATTATAGCGCCAGAACACATCGGGCAGGGAGAAAGAGTAGTATATAATGTGCATTTAATATAATCTTCATAGTTTAAGCGTCCTGCATTTTCAATTGCATCCATTTCGGCATGTAAAATTACAGAATCATTTTGAATTAGTCTATTATGTCCTTTAGAGATTACTTCCCCATCTTTTACGAGAACAGCACCAATTGGAATTCCACCCTCTTTAAAAGATTTTTGAGCTTCCTTAATAGCTAATTCCATAAAATAAGAATCATTATTCATAAAAAAAGAATTTGATGATTAAGTTATTAATCATCTTATTTGAATCTGTCAAAGAATCCGCCTTTAGCAGATTGCTTTTCAGCATCTTGTTTAAGTTTTTCAATTTGACTTTTTAAATCAGCAATAGATTTTTGAGAGTCATTTGATAATTTGTCATAATTACTCTGCTTAATTTTTAACTCAGCTTTAAGAGATACAATTTCTTCTTTTAATTCATCAATTGATTTTTGAGCTTGCTCATCAACTTCTTCTTTATAATCTCCCATTTCAATGAGTTTTTTCCTTAAATCATCAACTTCTGCCTTAAGCCTATCATTTTCTTCTTTAACATTATCCAATTCTTCATTTGATAATTGTAAATTGTCTCTCAATTTTTGATTATTATTCTCTAATTCTTCAACATTTAATTCTTCTAACTCACTAATTTTTTCTTTTAAAGATGAGATTTTATCTTCATATTCATCTTTAATAGTATCTAATTCAGATTCTAATCTATCAGTTCTTGCTTGATTAACTGCACTATCTGCACCTAATTCACCGATACGATTACTTAAATCTTCATTAATATCTAGTTGATTATAATATTTTCTAGAAGTTTTATCTAAAGCATTAGTTAATTCTATTTTAAGAGATTTTAATTTTGAATTTTCTTTTTTAAGGTCAGGAATTATTGTATTGGTTAAATAATTTAACTCGTTTGATTGATTTTTTAATTTTGATTCTTTTTCTTTTAACTCTTTTTTTAATTGGGATACGGAAGGATCATCATCTTTTGATTTTGGCGCATCCTTAACCTTTTCAACAGGTTCATCCTTAACTTCATCTTTTGATTTTGGCACATCCTCAACCTTTTCAACAGGTTCCTTAACAACCTCTTCAACTACTTTTTCATTACCCTCTTCTTCAACAGGAGGTTTTATATCAGGCTGTGATTTTAAATTTTCTTTTTTAACTTCAACAGTTGTTGAAGACTCTTTTGCAGGATTTTTACCTAATTTAGTAAAATCTAATTTTACTTTATTTCCATATAATTTATTTACAGGTTCATCATTCATTTTTAACACCACTAAAAGCAATGAAAAATTTTAAAGTTCGACAGTCTATGTAAAATAAACATTTCTTTTTTTAGTTATTTAAATTATATTATTTAATGTTTACTTTATATTTATTAATGCCATTTTTTCACATGTGTGCACTTCCCTAAATTTAATATAGTTCGAAATATACATATAATAACTAACTAATTTTAGAAACCCATGGCGATATTATGGATTATTTTGATAGATTAGAAGCTGAAACACATGAATTATACAAAATAGCTAATGAAGCTCGTTCAAAAGGACTGGATGTTGAAACTAAAACAGAAGTTCCACTAGCAAAGGATTTAGCTGAAAGAGTTGAAGGACTTGTTGGTCCTGAAGGAGTAGCTAAACGTATTAAGGAATTAGAAAAAGATATGTCTAGGGAAGAAGTAGCTTTTGAAATAGCTGCTGAAATTGCATCATCAAAATTTGAATTACGTGGTGAAAAAGCGGATTATGATGAAGAACAAAAATGTGATCAGGCTTTAAGAACAGCACTTGCTATTTTAACAGAAGGAGTTGTAGCTGCTCCTTTAGAAGGTATTTCACAAGTAAAAATTAAAGATAACTTTGATTCCACAAAATATATCGCCGTTTATTTTGCAGGGCCAATTAGGAGTGCTGGAGGAACTGCAGCAGCACTCGCAGTGTTACTTGGAGATAAAATAAGAAGAGCAATTGAAATTAATGAATTTAAACCAATTGAAGATGAAATTGAACGTTATGTGGAAGAAGTTGAGCTTTATGAATCTGAAGTCACTAACCTTCAATATTCACCAACCCCCGAAGAAGTAAGATTTGCTGCCAATCACATCCCTGTTGAGGTTACTGGTGAGCAAACTGATGCTGTTGAAGTATCACACAGGGATTTAGAACGTGTTGAAACAAATAATATCCGTGGTGGAGCATTATTGGCTATGGTGGAAGGAGTTATTCAAAAATCTAAAAAGATACATAAAATTTCAAAAAAACTCGACCTCAATTGGGAATGGCTTACTGAATATTCTAAACCAAAAAAAGAAGAGTCTTCTGATTCAACTGAAGAATCTGAAATTGTTCATGAACCAAAATATATTCAAGATATTATTGGTGGCAGACCAGTATTAGGCCATCCTTCTGAAAAAGGAGGTTTTAGATTAAGATATGGTAGATCAAGAAACACTGGTCTTGCTACAATGGGTGTTCATCCTGCAACTATGGCATTACTTGAATTTTTAGCTGTCGGTACACAACTTAAAATTGAGTATCCTGGAAAAGGAAATTGTGTAGTGCCAGTTGATTCAATAGAAGCACCGACTGTTAAACTTAAAAATGGTGATGTTGTAATACTCAACAGTGTTAAACAGGCACGTGAAGTTAAAAAGGACGTTGTTGAAATATTATTCTTAGGTGATATGCTAGTTGCATTTGGTGAATTTTTAAGAAACAACCAACCACTTTATCCTTCAGGATGGTGTGAAGAATGGTGGATTGGACTTTTAAAGGCAAGTGAAAACTATTCAGAAGATGATGGCCTTGATTTAGGTCGTCTGGAATATGATTATTTACCTGCCAAAGAAGCTTTTGAATTATCTAAAAAATACAATATTCCGCTTCATCCAAAATACACTTATTGTTATAATGACGTTACAATTGATGATTTGAATGCATTATACGATTTACTGATGGAATGTAAAGACAGTTATAGTATTAAAGAAGGGATTAAATTAAGATTATCTTATCCTAAAAGAACACTTGAAATGATTGGTGTTCCCCATATTGTCCGTAATGATGAAATAATTATAGATGCAGATAATTCCTATGCACTTCTTGCAACGCTAGTAGATAGATTACCTAAAAAAGATACTACCATTGAAGCTTTAAATGAAATATCAAATATCGAAATTAAAAATAAAGCTCCAGCATATATTGGAACCCGTGTAGGTAGACCTGAAAAATCAAAAGAAAGACTGATGAAACCTGCACCTCACGGATTATTCCCAATTGGAACCTATGGTGGATCCCAAAGACTTGTTGCTAATGCAGCCAAAAAAGGTACAATACAAGTTGAATTATCTAGAAGAAAGTGTACAAATCCTAATTGCAGATTAATGTCATTTAACTCAATTTGTCCTAAATGTGGTGCTCCAACAGAAAAAGGAAAACCAGAAAATAAAAAAATCAATTTATCCTCAATGCTTAAAAAAGCATCAGATAATGTCAATGTAAGAAAAGTTGATAAATTTAAAGCTGTAGTAGGTATGATATCAGAATTAAAACTCCCCGAACCATTAGAAAAAGGAATATTAAGATCTAAAAATGAAGTATTTACTTTTAAAGATGGTACTATACGTCATGATTCTACAGATTTGCCATTAACCCATTTTATTCCAAAAGAAATTGGAGTTAGTGTTGAAAAACTCTTGGAAATGGGTTATGAAAATGATTGTTATGGAAACCCAATTGAAAATGAAAATCAGATTATAGAATTAAAAGTGCAAGATGTGGTTATTTCAGACAATTGTGCGGAATATTTAGTTAATACATCCCACTTTATTGATGATGAACTTACTAGATTCTATGGCATGGATAGTTTCTATAACGTTAAAACCAAAACCGATTTAATTGGTCATTTAATTGCAGGACTTGCTCCCCATACTTCTGCTGGTGTTTTAGGCCGTATTGTTGGATTTACAAAAGCTTTAGGATGTTACGCACACCCATATTTCCATTCTGCAAAACGTAGGAACTGTGATAGTGATGAAGATGCTGTAATGTTGCTTTTAGATGCTTTGATTAACTTTTCAAAAACATACCTACCTAATACCAGAGGAGGAAGTATGGATGCTCCATTGGTTTTATCTTCAAGAATCGATCCTGAGGAAATTGATGATGAATCACATAACTTAGATATTTATGAACGATTCCCAGTTGAGTTTTATGATAAAACAAAAGACCCACTAAAACCAGCCGAGGTTTTAGATTTAATTGATAATGTTGAAAAGCATTTAGGAACCCCAGAACAGTATGAGGGTTTAATGTTTTCCCATCATACTTCAAGCATTCATGCCGGACCAACACTGTGTCTTTATAAGAGATTGCCTTCAATGAAAGAGAAAGTGGAAGCCCAAATTGAACTTGCAGAAAAAATCAGGGCTGTTGACCAAAGAGATGTTGTTCAAAGAGTACTTTCATCACATTTCTTACCAGATATTATGGGTAACTCAAGAGCATTTTCTAAACAAAAGGTAAGATGTACCAAATGTAACTCAAAATATAGAAGAATACCATTAACAGGAAAATGTACAAAATGTGGAGGAAACCTTATTCTTTCAGTCTCAAAAGGGTCTGTTCAAAAGTATCTTGGAATTTCACAGGACTTAGTTAATAGGTACCCAGTATCTTCTTATCTAAAACAACGTTTAGAAATTCAAGAATATGGCATCAATTCCTTATTTGAAAGTGATAAATCAAAACAAAGTTCTTTAGATGTCTTTTTCTAAAGAACAAAAATTACTTATCAAATGCTCTTGGACAAGCCAAAATTATAATAATTAATATAATTATTAAATGCATAATATAGTAAAAATATTGTTCGTATTTACACGAACAATATATATACAAGTACATACTAATATTATAATTAAGTGATTAGTAGTAGATAGTTTACCCTATCACTTTTTTTACTAATCAAAATTAACTACAAAATGGTGTGTTAAATGGAAAAAAGTTCAGAAATTGGAAATAATTTAAATAATTCCGTTAAAATTAATGTGGAAAAAAATAACGGAATAAAAGAAAGATTTAGTTACGAAAAATTATTAAAATCATTGGTAATGGTTGAAACACCATTCTTTGAATCTGATAAAATTGTAGCAACAGTTGTATCCTCATTATATGACGGCATTACAACCAAAGAAATTAAAAAAATAGTTTACGAATGTTTAGAAGACATCGATGGTGAAATCGCTAACAAATACTTAGCAAGTACTCAATTAAAAGTACGTACTTCAAGAGATACTATTGAAGCATTCGATTTATCTAAAATCGCAAACACTTTAATTGAAGAAACCGGTGCAAGCCAAGAAACAGCATTTGAAATAGCTACCGAAACTTGGAAAGAACTTAAAAAATTAAATGTTGAATACTTAACTGCACCAATGATAAGGGAAATAGTAAACACTAAATTAGTTGAATATGGATTAGAAGATTTAAGAAGCCGTTACACTCGTTTAGGTATCCCTGTTTATAACATTACATCTTTAATTGAAAATGGTAACAGAGATAATGCTAATATGATTCACAACCCAGAAAGCATTCACAAACATGTAGCAGATGAAGCATTAAAACAATATGCATTATTAAAAATGCTTCCGGCACACTTGGCTGATGCACACATGGCCGGTGACATTCACATTCACGATTTAGAATTCTTCGCAGGAAGACCATTAAACTGTATGCAACATGATATAAGAACCTTCATCAAATACGGACTTAAAGTAGATGGTACTGGAGATCACACATCCATTGCAGGTGCACCAAACCACATGGAAACTTTAATGAATCATACCGGTGAAATCATGCTTGCAGCTCAACAAAACATGTCCGGCGGACAAGGAATGTCCTTATGGAATGTATTTGTAGCTCCATTTGCAAGAGGAAGAACCTACGAAGAAATCAAACAATCCGTACAAATGCTTATTTACAACTTAAACATGGCTTATGCAGCTCGCGGATCACAAGTACCATTTACAAGTATGGCATTAGAATTCGGAGTTCCTAACTTCTTAAAAGATGAAACTGCATACGGACCAAAAGGTCAAGTAGTTGGAACTTACGCAGATTTTGAAGAAGAAACCAGATTAATCCAAAGAGCATTCACTGAAACTTTACTTGATGGAGATAACGAAGGAAAACCTCATTTATTCCCAAATACCATTTATACATTACGTGAAGAAACAATGAAAAGTGAATATGAAGACGATATCCGTTTAGTTCACGAATTATCTGCAAAATATGGTTCATCATACTTTGTTAATATGTTAGCTGACTACAGAGGAGATATGGCAAATTATATGGGTTGTAGAACTTGTTTACAAGATAATTGGACTGGTGATTGGGACCAAGATTGTTTAAGAACAGGTAACCTTGCATACGTAACATTAAACCTCCCTAGAATCGGATACCAATCCAAAGACGAAACCCAAGTATTTGAATACTTAGATGAATACATGGATTTAGCTACTGAAACCTTAATGCTTAGAAGAGAACAAGGTTTAAAATGTTTGAATGATTTCCACATTTTACCATTCTTAAAACAACAAGTAGCAGAAGATTCCTACTACAGAATCCAAAATTCAACCTTATCCTTTGGTTTTGTTGGACTTAATGAAATGTTATTATCCTTATTCGGCGAAGGTATTGAAAACCCAGACGCTAATAAATTTGGTATAAAATGTCTTGAATACATTAATGAAAGAGCAAATAAATTAAAAGAAGAAACTGGACTCAGATGGTCTGTATTACAAACCCCTGCAGAATCTACTGCTTACAGATTTGCAACTCTTGATAAAAAACAATTTGGAGACCAAGCTATTGTACAAGGAGACAGTAATGCTAATTACTACACCAACTCATCCCATGTTCCAGTAGATACTTCTGCATCATTAATTGAAAAAATCAAAATAGAAGAACAATACCACCCATTAACCCCTGGTGGACACATCTTCCATGCATTCATGGGCGAATCATACTCTGATCCGGATTCATTAATGAGTTTAACAAATAAAATTGCAAGAAAATCCGACATCGGTTTCTGGGCTTACAGTTCAGCTTTAAGTTTCTGTTTAAAATGTAAAACTTTAATGAAAGGATTAAACCACACTTGCCCAACTTGTGGTGAAAGTGAAGATGTTGAATGGTATGACAGAATCACCGGATACGTACAGCAAGTAGGACGTGCAAAATCTGCATCTGGTGGTTGGAACCCAGGTAAACGTCAAGAATTAATTGACAGAAGAAGATTTGAAGATAACTAAATATAGTTATCTTTCACACCATTTTTTTAACATACCTACCATCACTCATATAATATACTAAAAAACTAAAAGTATATTAATATCTTTAAATATAAATTATACTATTATCATATCACTGATGATAATTTATTTTCACACTCTATGTTACTAGTATTTATGGGCTTTTTTGATACTAGGTAGCTGATAACATAGACTTAATTAATACCCAGTGCATTAACATATCGAGGTAATAAAAATGCAAAGATCAAGAGGATTTAAAAGCAGATCAAGGAAAAAATTAACTAAAGTTGAAAGAAAAGGAAGAACCAATCCTATTACAAACAGATTCCAAAAATTTGAAGAAGGAGATTTAGTTCACATTATTATTAACCCAAGTATTCAAAAAGGTCAACCACACTCAAGATTCCACGGTAAAACCGGAAAAATTATTGGAACTAAAGGTAAAGCATATTTAATCGCTTTAAAAGAAGGAAATAAAGCAAAAGAATTAATTGTTAGACCTGACCACTTAAAATTACAAAACTGATTTAAATGATTGGTAAAAACATAATTAAAAAAGAGGAAATAAGTGGAGCCGAAGTTAAAGAAACTCTCGAAGAATTTTCTCAAAATTATGAATTAAATTACGAGCAAAATGTTACCTTAAATCATCTTTCTAGATTCCCAAGATTTTCTCTAGAAGACACAGAAAAAATCATTGAGGAACTTGAAACAAATATTGGTTTAAGACACAAAGTTGCTGTACATATTGTGGATTTAATTCCACAAGATTTATCTGATTTAAGACTAATTTTCGCTAAAGAACCAACACAAATAAGTAAAGAAGAAATGGAACAAATTCTCGATGTCTTAAATCAATATTTCCCTGAAGAATAGTTTTTACACTATTCTTTTCAAAACTTTTTTAAACTACTTTTTTTAGATATATTTATTACTATTAAATATTAAATTAAATATTAGATTTTTAAAAAATAGTGAAGTGATAATTATGGAAAAAAGAAATAATAAACGAAAAAACCCCCCTCAACAAACTGAAGACAATGCAGTTATCCTAGATTATCTTAGTTTAGGATATGTGCAATCTGATATGTCTAAGTTTAAAGGAAAAGCTATTGCTCAAGCTATTGGTACTGATTACTTCACTTTATTAGAGTTAACACCAAAAAAAGGTGTTGATTTAGAAATTCAAGATACAGTTTATATTGGAAAAGGAAAAAGAGATAAAATATACAGAGTACTTGGAAAATTAGACTTTGAAAACTTAACTGCTACAAGTAGAATAGAACTTGAATATGCAATTAAAGACATTATTATTTCAAGAGAAGATGAATTCGTTGACTTTTTCAATAATGCGGGTCCTGTTAATACAAGATTACATCAATTAGAATTACTTCCGGGAATCGGTAAAAAATATATGTGGGAAATAATCGAAGAGCGTAAGAAAAAAGAATTTGAAAGCTTTGAAGATATTAGCGAAAGAGTTCCTGCAATATCCGATCCTGTTGGAATGATTGTCAATCGTGTAAAACAAGAACTGGATAATACAACAGTTAAAAAAGGTAAACAAAAATATTATTTATTTACCCCTATTCCTAGAAACGCTCAAAATAGGAATAAAAGATAAAGTGATAACTTGAATAGTGAAGGTAACGAATCCTTATCTAAAACAACAAAATCTATTCTAAATAAATATGGAATACGTTTAAATAAAAATCTTGGACAAAACTATTTGATTGATAAAAATAAACGTGACCAAATTATTAATTTTGGAAATATAACAAAAGAAGATATTGTTTTGGAAATTGGTACGGGAATCGGTACACTTACAATAGAATTAGCTAAAAAAGCTAAGAAAGTAATAGCTATTGAGCAAGATTCTAATATTTTTGAAATATTAGAACAGCGTTTAAAAGAAGAAAAAATTGATAATGTAGAACTTATTAATGAGGATGCATTAAAAATTGAATTTCCTAAATTCAATAAAATAGTATCTAATCTACCTTATCAAATATCATCACCCATTACTTTTAAATTTTTAGATTATGATTTTGATTTAGCCGTTTTAATGTATCAGAAAGAATTTGCAGAAAGAATGAATGGTGAAATTGGAAGCAAAAATTATTCTAGACTTTCAGCAATGCTTTATTTTAAATGTGATGTTAAAAAATTAACTGATGTGAGCTGTGAAAGCTTTATCCCAAAACCCAAAGTTGATTCTGTTGTTATGAGTTTAACGCCTAAAGAATCCAAGCTAAACCCCAATGATTTCAATATTTATTCAAAATTTTGTAAAGCATTATTCCAACATAGAAATAAAAAGATTAGAAATGCCCTGATTGACTCAAGACATATCGTTAGTAATTTGGATAAAAAAGAAATTAAAAAAAGGCTTAATGATATTGAAGACGAAAAGCTAAACGATTACTTGACAAAAAGAGTTATTGCATTGACTCCTGAAGAAATCTTATTTATTTCAAAAGAACTGAACCCACTTTTTAATGATTAATATGACTTTTATAATTAACACACATGAAAATGTTTATATTCCTGCTGAAGACAGCTACTTGCTTGCCGAAAATCTGGAGGTAGAGAATGGCAAAAGTGTTTTGGAAATTGGTACGGGCAGCGGAATTGTTGCAATGTACGCATCCAAATTAACTGACAAAGTTACTGCCACCGACATTAATTTTGATGCTATTCAATTAGCTGAATCAAATTTTAAAGCCAATAATATTGACAATGTTGAATTACTCTTTGGAAATTTATTTGAGCCTGTGAAAGATAGGAAGTTTGATGTAATTTTATTTAATACTCCATATCTACCTACCGAAGAAGGGGAAGTTATTGAAGACAATTTAAATTATGCATTTGATGGTGGATTAAATGGTAGAAAAGTTATAGACTTATTTTTAAATGAAGTGAAAAATCATTTAAATGATGGTGGAATTGTCCAGCTAATTCAATCTTCATTATCGGATAATGATGAAACACTTAACAAGCTAGATGAACTTGGATTTATAGCTGAAATTACAAAAAAAGAACATTACTTTTTTGAAGACATAGTATTAATAAACGGATATTTAATATAATTAAAAAAGGAGAATAATTAGAATTCTCCATCGAAAACAAGTTTTGCAGGACCTTCCATGAAAGCACCCAATTCATTATTTTCCTCATAAATTGTGAAGTTTAAATCTCCACCAGGCAAATGAAGTAAAACATTTTCATCGAATAATCCTATTTTAAAACCAGAAATAGCTGTTGAAGTTGCGCCAGTACCGCAAGCAAGCGTAACCCCAGCTCCACGTTCCCAAGTAATCATTTTACCTTCATTTTTACTGATAACTTCAACAAAATGTACATTGATCTTTTCAGGAAAAACTTCATGAGCTTCTATAGCTGGACCATATTTATCAATATCAATAGAATCCACATCATCAACAAAAATTATTGCATGAGGATTGCCAACACTAATAGCTGTAATATTGAATGTAGTGTCCAATACTTCAAGTTCACCATCAATGAATTCCTCTTTATCTGAAGTCATTGGGATTTCAGGAGTTTTAAAAGTTGATGTACCCATATCCACTTTAAATAATACCGGTTCATCACCTTCCAATGTAATTTCAATAGTCTTTATTCCAGCTCTTGTCTCAACAGTCATTTTTTCTTGTTTTAAGATGCCTTTTCTATAAACAAAATCACCGAAACATCTTATACCATTACCACACATTTCAGCTTCGCTTCCATCAGGATTAAACATTCTGTATCCAATATCGGCAACATCAGATGGTTCTACAAATAACACACCATCCCCACCAACACCAAAGTTTCTGTGGCATAATATTCTACATGCTTCTGGTTTATCGGCTTCAGGAATTACTTCACCTTTAGATTCATCAATGATTGGGAAGTCATTTCCTATACCATGCATTTTAGAAAATTTTAATCCTTTTAAATCTAACATAATAATCAACTTATTTCAAATGATCCGGAATTATTTGTTTAGTGTATAAATCTTCAAATGTTTGTCTTTCACGGACAATTTGGCAGTTTCCATCAGTTACTAATACTTCAGAGGCCAATGGTCTGGAATTATAATTTGAAGACATTGTAAATCCATATGCACCAGCATTTAATATTCCTAAGACATCCCCTTCTTCAACATCAGGCATTGGTCTGTCACGTGCGAATAAGTCTCCGGATTCGCAGACATTACCTGCAATATCAACTTCTTGAGTATTAGGAGCATCCATTTTGCTTGCATCTACAATATGATGATATGACTCATACATTGCCGGCCTGAGAAGTGTGTGGAAACCTGCATCCACACCAATGAATTTTCTGTAACTTTGTTTTACACTGTTAACAGTTACTAAAAGCACGCTTGCATCACCAACCAAATATCTGCCAGGTTCAAGATACATTGTAGGTGAACCCATATCATATTGCTCTAATTTTTCTTTAAATAAACCAATATTAACTTCTGCAAATTTATCTAAATCCACAATATTCTCATCAGGAGTATAAGGAATACCGATACCACCACCAAAATCAACAAATTCAAAGTCAATTCCAGTTTCTTGGTGAACTTTTCCTGCAATATCCATTGTTGATTCTACAGCTAATTTGAATGGCTCTGGATCTAAAATTCCTGAACCTATATGGGAGTGCATACCAATAGGAGTGAATCCTAATTCTTTGGCCATTTCATAAACTTCTACAGCTTCTGAATCCATAATACCAAATTTACTCATTACTCCGCCAGTAATACAGTGATCATGATGTCCTGCACCGACCATTGGATTTACCCTAAATGATAGTTTCACTCCCTCAGGGTCTACAATTTTAGCCAATCTTTTAAGTGCTGAAACAGAATCTATGTTTAAAACCACACCTTCATCATGAACAAATTTTAATTCATCATCAGTAATATTATTTCCTGTAAATAGAATTCTTTCGCCTTCAAAACCTAATTTTTTAGCTGTGTAAACTTCACCCGGAGATACTGCATCAATACAGCATCCTTCACTTTCCAAAATTTTCATTACAGCTAAATTAGTGTTGGCTTTACATGCATAGAATACTTTAAAATCAGGATAGTATTTAGAAAATGCACTATAAAATCTATTATAATTGTCTCTTATCCTATTTTCATCAATAACATAGGTTGGAGTTCCAAATTCTTCTGCAATATCTATTGCATCTGCTCCACCAATATCCAAGTGGTTTTTTTCATTTACTTTAATATTTAAATCCATAATCTAAACTCCTAAAAAAAGTTTCATTATGTTTATAGATATGTATCGAATAATATTTATAATTAGTGAAGGAAAAGATTTTGCCAATGGTTAACTTGATTTAGCGGAGGTTATAATATTAATCGTGTCTATGTTTTTAAGGACAAGCTTAATTAATGATTGTATAACATCTACTGCGGAAACTATTTTTGAATATTTTGATGATAGTAATTATGCTTTAAAAATATTCTTTAAACTTGGTGTAATCAATAGGATGTCCGCCAAAGTTTATTTGGCGTTACCTATTGTTACATCGAGTTTTAATTTTTGGATTAGTATAATCACTTTAGAGAATATCATCAAAGGCTATTGTGGCAGAACAGTAATTTTATCAGAAACTCTTTCTTCCTTATAATAATCCGTAATAATGTATTCACCAGGCATTAAATTAATATTTAATGCAACATTACCATTTTCATCACTAGTACGATTGTAAAATACACCATTAACATTTAATGTTACAATTTCGCCTGCACCGCAAACATTACCCTCCATATCACAGATTTTTATAACATATGGAGCAGGGGTATTATAAATCTTTTCAAAATCACCATGCTCAATAAAATGAGATAAGACAGTGATATTGTTTGAATGCATTTCACCAGTATATGGATTTGTTGCAGTGATAATGTATTCACCGACAGGTAAATTAATGTTTAAAGTGGCAATACCATTGGAATCTGTGGATTTATTGTAAAATACACCATTTACATTAAATAAAACGACAGTATTTTTTAAAGGATTGCCTTCATTATCACAGAAAACTGCTGAATATTGAGTATCATTCCTATAAATTTTAGTTAAATCAGATCCGGAAACTGTAGATTTGATAGTTACGGATGAATTTATCGCTAATTCATCGACTCGAACATTTACATCATAATATCCACTATTCAATCTAACATTCAATGAAGCAACACCGTTTTCGTCTGTTATTCTTTCATAAGTGACACCATTTATTGTAATATAAACTGATTTATTTGTTATTGCTTTGTCATTGTCAAATACAGTAACATTAAACTTTTTAGTATTGCCATAATACTTTACAAGCCCTGGAGCAGATACATTATATGCATAGTTTAAAATAGCAAAATAATAAGTATTGTTTTTTAAGGATTCTATAGGTTTAGAATTAACAATATACTTTCCATGCCCATTGTTTAAACTGTAATTTGCTGTATATCTGTCAGAATTGAACGTTGCATTATCATTATCAGTATTTATGAGAAATGCAAATGAATCGTCTCTAATTACATTAGAATTATCGTCGAATATTTGAGCATATAAGTCAACTGTAGAAGAATAGATATTGAATGTTTTATTATCCATGACAGTAACATTGGTGTATGATAAAATACTGCCTTTATTATAGATTACATTAGTTAATGTATTATTGCAGAGATATAGATTATGTTGGTTTAATATAAAATAATCCCCATCATTAGTTAATTCCAAGTTATTGATTAAATAAACAGAACTGTTTTTAGCATCATTGTCAGCGGCAAAAATTGAGTTGTTTCCTGTGAAAATAGAATTTGAAATGTTTAAACTCAAGTTATTTATGTCCGCCACATAAATAGCACCTCCATCCCCATGATAATTAACATTTGAAAAAATAATATTATCTAAAGTAATATTAGTAGAATTAATGTAAAACACTCTGGAGAGGTTTTTTGCATCAAGAACATGTCCATTGCCATTAATGGTTATTGGTCTTGAAATTGGAATTCCATCAACAAAAGCAGCATCATATTTATTATCAAATGCAAAATCAGAAGATAAGTTTAATTCATATTCTGCAGATTCAATTTTATAGTTTAGGAAAGAAAATGATTTCAATTCATTTTCATCAACAGTTAAATTAGTAAAATCAATGTTAGGACTACATCCATATCTGAAGAATATTGCACCCGTTGCATTTTGATCTAAAACCGTGTTAATTTCCATTTTCGTCTCAGCCATAGGTACTAAATTCTCATTATTATCATTAATATATCCTTGTAAACCTGCCCAAACCTCAGCACCTTTTGAATTTTCACGGAACCACTTTGTATTCTCACTGAGCCAAGGAATATCTTTATATAAAGAACCAAGATAAAGCATTGGTAAAACCGCATCAACACTGCTTGTAACAGCGGAATAATTACAGCCAAACCAGTCCTCAAGATGTTCTGGCATAGCACATATAGCGGCAGATATTGTTAAATTTGGATTTATTTCATGAATTGCGGTATTTGCTTGTGTTACAAACATAGATATAGCTTCCATTCCTCCAGGATTATCAATAGCACGGTCATATTCATCTGATCCAGAATACTGTGGTGACCCTGAAAATCTTAAATAATCATAGTGAATTCCAGTGAGTCCTTTAGTTTGAGCATAAAATTTGAGTTCTCCAATCTTTTCATCAAAATATGGCTGATTTATAACTCCATTATCAATAGGTTTAATCCATTCCCCTTCCCAGAAGATTTGGGTCCATATGTGAGTATGAATTCCAAATTCATTAGCCTCGGCTATAAATTTTTCAACACCCGTCATATTATGAAGAGTATATGCATAAAAATTTAAGAAAACGTCAGTGACACCATTTTTGGATAAATCCTCCAAATCCAGATTATTCATATCTCTACCAAAAACCCAATACCCATAATGAGTATCTGAAGTTTCATTTGATTCAGATTGCAAATTTTCACTTATTACATTATTTTTCTGTTCTAAAACATCTACAGGTTCAGAATCATTACTAAACAAATTTTCATTAATATCATTAGTACTTATAATATTTTCATTTCCTACATCTTGGAACTCCAATAAAGTCTCCTGCGTAACATTTTCCTCAGCACTGACTGAAGCAATGCAGACAAATAAAAGAAATATTGAAATACCAATCATGACTTTTTTATCAATCATGATTTTGTCCCCCAAAATTAGTGCTTCTCAGATAGTAAATACATTTATTGAAACTACCTGTAAAAACTACATACTATTATATTAATTTTAAAACAATTAAATATTATCCATAGAAATTACCTAACAATTAATAATATCAATGAAAAAAATGTGATATCATGGAAAAACCTTACGGATTAACAATGAGAAGTGTAGTAAAGAATAAAAAAGATGAAATTTTAGTTTTAAGAAGACATCCTAAATCAAAAACTAACCCCCATAAATGGGAATTGCCCGGAGGAAAAATAGAAAACGGAGAATTTTTTGATGAAGCATTAATTCGCGAAGTTAAAGAAGAAACAGATTTGGATGTGAAAGTGGGAGATTTTTGTGAAGCAGTACAGGATGATTATCCGCACAGAAGAACAGTGCAATTGATAATGTATGCGAAAGACATTACAGGAGACGTTAAAATAAGTGATGAGCATGATGATTGGATGTGGGCAAGTATTGATGAGATTAAATCATTGGATATTACCCCATCACTTGAAAAAATAATTGAAAAAAGAAATAATGAAATTTAAGAATTATTTTTAAAAAATAATGTGGAAAATGCAAATATACTGCCCAAAACTGTCAATGCAACCAATACAATAAGTAAAATATTTACATCATACAATTGAAGGATATTGCCTCCAATGAAATTAGCAAAAATTAATCCAATTGTTACTGTTGCTCCTAAAAAAGCTTGAGCTTCATATTGATCTTCTTCATCAACTATTTCAGTTGTTAAATGGACTGAAGCAGGAGCAATAAGAGCATAAGTCACAATTTGTAAAACTTGGGCGACATAAATATCAAAAGGATTTTGAGCAAAGAAAATTATTAAAGAACGTACAATATAAAAAAAGCTAGATAAAATAATTAAATTTTTTGCAGAGACTTTATTTAATATCTTTATAAATAAAAACATTACAGGTAATTCTAAAACTGAAGCCAATGAATTAGAAATACCCACATTAGATATATTTCCTCCAATATTTTCAATAATGTTTATCAAATAGCATTCAAAAATGTTTTGAAATGTCATCATTAGAGTCATCGCAATTAAAATTATAGTGAAAAGTGGATATTTAGTTAAAATATTATTTTTAAATGATGTATTATTCTTAGTTCGACTATCATATCCGTAATATGGAAGCCAATAAATAACAATAATCATTAAAATAGCTGATACCAATGAAAATAACGGTATAATCATTACATTAAAATCAGTTAACATGAACCCGATAACACTTGCAAAAATAGAAAATGATAAGGAACCAAAACCCCGTGCAACACCAAAATTAGTCTCAACACCATGATTTTCATAATAAAATGGAGAATAATTTATAAAAGGATACATAACACCAGATACAATAATCATGACTGAAAACATTAAGGAACACCATACATTTTGGAGCAAAAACATTGATAAAACCGATATAATTACAATAATATTTAAAAAAACTAAAAGT
Source organism: uncultured Methanobrevibacter sp. (assembly GCA_902771225.1). Taxonomy (GTDB): domain Archaea; phylum Methanobacteriota; class Methanobacteria; order Methanobacteriales; family Methanobacteriaceae; genus Methanocatella. The sequence continues at coordinate 25,316 of CACXWH010000013.1, forward strand.
TTTTGCCATGAAAAATTACGGATATCAACTTGCCGGCCTATTAATGGTTGTAAAATTGATGAAAGTAATGCTGAAATTCCAATTATTAATCCAATATCGCTATAAGGAATTCCTAAACTGTTAAGAAAGAAAACACCATAACTATATATGGTTAAAAAAATAATGAAAAAAAGGGCGAATAATAAATAGCAACCACAATTAATTTTAGTTTTATTTTCCAAGGCCATCATTATACTCTCCTAATCTGATTTTTCCATTTGAAACTTATTAATATAATCCAAATATACTTTTTCCATATCTTTTCCAAATTTTTCCTTTGAAAATCTTAAAGAAGATTTTAAAGCATTATTTTTTAATTGGGCATAACCTCCACCCATATTAAATATTTTAATAATATAGTTAATAAATTCTTTTTTATTTGTATATGTAAAACCATTAATACCGTTTTCAATAACATTATCTAAAGATTCATCATATCGACAAACAAGAGGTATGGAAGATGCAAGTGCTTCCATATAAGTAATTCCTTGAGTTTCACAGGTGGAAGCGGAAACAAATATATCCGCAATATTATAATATTTATATGTGTCTTCAGGAGGAATAAGTCCGACAAAACGCACATAATGCTCCATGTTTAACTTTTCAACCTTATTTTTTAAATTTTTTAGATACGGTCCTTCTCCACCAATTATCAATACAATATCTTTATTTTTTAAAATCAGATCCGGAAGAAACTCAATTAATTCATCCAAATTCTTTTCTTTTGAAATTCTTCCAATTGAAATTAAAACTTTGGAATTTTCATTTATATTTATCTTTGATTTAAGTTTGTTTTTCTCAAATGATGATAAATCCTGGTTAAAATTAGATATGTCAACTCCAGTTGGAATAACATGAATGGGTAACGTAATATGTATCTCTTTAAGGAATGGAATCATTTTTTCACTTGGAACAACTATGGCAGAAGAATTAGAATAACAGCTTTTAATAAGATTTTTTGAAAAAAATTTTCTAATAATTCCAATAGGAATTAATCCTCGGGTAAACTCTTCCCACAAAGTGTGAGAAGTATTAATATAAGGACTGTTACATTTTTTAGCAAGTTTTTTTCCAACACTACCTGCATACCATTCAGTTTGAATATGAATAATATCGGGATTCCATGAAATGATTTCATCCAAAACCTTATCATTGTATCTGAATGATTGTCTAAAATCAATGAAAGGAAGAGAAAAAGAGCCTATTAAATAATTATCTTTAATAATTTTAGATTTATGATTTCTAGACATTAATAAAACCCTAACATCATGGCCTTGATTAATCAACTCACATTTTAAAGTAGCTATTGAACTAGAAACACCACAAACCTGATTTTCATATGTGTCTGTTGTAAGCAGAATTTTCATTTAATCCCCCAAAGAGGGAAGCAATCTAAAAAAAAATAAATAAATAACTTTAGAGTATTTCATCTAAAGCTTTTACAAATTCATCAATGTCTTCTTTAGTGATGATTAAAGGAGGTACGAATCTTAATACTTTATCTGCAGTACAGTTGATTAAAAATCCTTTTTCACGGAGTTTGTCAACATATTCTGCACCAGGTTTAGTTAATTCCAAACCCACCATCAATCCTTTACCTCTTACATCAGCAATGATTTCTTTATCTAATTTTTTAAGTTCTTCAATAAAGTAATTACCGACTTCATTAACATTATCCAAGAGCTTATCTTCTTCAATGGTATCCAATACTGCATTTGCCGCTGCACAAACTAATGGTCCACCACCGAAAGTGGTTCCATGATCTCCAGGGACGAATGCGCTGGCTACTTTTTCTGTTGCAAGAATTCCTCCCATTGGGACTCCGCCACCGATTCCTTTAGCCATTGTCATGATATCAGGTTTTACATCAAATAGTTCATGAGCAAATAATGTTCCGCATCTTCCGAAACCTGTTTGTACTTCATCGACAATGAATACAATATCTTTTTCATGACAGATTTTTTCAATTTCTTTTAAATATCCGATATCAGGAACATTTACCCCGCCTTCACCTTGGATAGGTTCCACAATAATAGCTGCAGTGTTTTCAGTAATCGCTTCTTTAATTGCTTCAATATCATTATAAGGCACATTAATGAAACCTTTTGGTAAAATTGATTTAAACGGTTCATGATAATGTTCATGCCCTGTTGCTGCAAGAGTCATTACGGTTCTTCCGTGGAAAGATTCGACTGTGGATATCACTTCACTTTTTCCTGTGTATTTTACTGCTAATTTAATAGCTCCCTCATTAGCTTCAGCACCGCTGTTTGCATAAAATATTCTATCAAAACTTGTTAATTCTACTAATTTTTTAGCATATATTAATGCAGGTTCATTATAGTAAATGCTTGAAATGTGAATGAGTTTTTCTGCTTGGTCTTGTATTGCTTTTACAAGTTTTGGGTGATTGTGACCTAATGCATTAACAGCTATTCCTGCAAACATATCAATATATTCATTTCCATCAATATCTGTTACTTTTACACCTTCACCATGGTCTAAAACTAAAGGCTGTCTTGTGAAAGTATTAATAAAATAATTATCTTCAATTTCAATTAGTTCTTTAGTGTTCATAATAATCACTAGTAATTTTATAAATAATGATATTTATATTATTATAATAAAAAGGTGATTAAATGAAAGTCGCGATAATTGAAACTGACAAAGGCGTAATTGAATTAGAACTATTTCCGAATGAAGCTCCAGGTACTGTAGCTAACTTTGAAAAATTAGCTAATGAAGGATTTTATGATGGCTTAACATTCCATAGAGTCATACCTGACTTTGTGATTCAAGGAGGATGTCCTGTTGGAAATGGTACTGGTGGTCCTGGTTACACCATTAAGTGTGAAACTGAAGGAAATCCACACAAACATGGTACTGGTGCTTTATCAATGGCGCATGCAGGTAAAGATACAGGCGGAAGCCAATTCTTCATTACACACTCCCCACAACCTCACTTAGATGGAGTGCATACTGTTTTTGGTCAAGTAATTAAAGGTCAAGATGTTGTAAATGCAATACAACAAGGAGACAAAATGAATAAAGTATATATCGAAGAAAGATAGTTAATTTTAACTATCTTTTACAAACTACCTACATCATCAGATTTAATTCCAACAAATGAAGCAAATACAGATGCTATACACAACACCACACAAATAAGACAAGTTATTTGGCAGCTACTTATTAATAAGGGATAATATTGCTCAACAATCGGAACATCACCCATTACAAATGCAAATATTAATGTCAGTATTCCCATACTCATTGCCTGACCAACAGTACGCATTGTTGATACCGCAGCCGATGCAACTGAAGTGTCCTTCGGCGGGACTGAACTCATTATAACATTAGTATTTGGTGGGGAAAACAGCCCAAATCCAACGCCATAAATTATCATTGACATGATTAAAAACTCAATTGGTGTTTCAGCACTTAAAAATGAGAATAAAAATAGTGAAATTGTACCTAATGCCATCCCAATAGCAGCTAAAATTTGTGGAACATACTTATCAGATAATCTTCCGGCTATTGGAGCAAGTACTACTTGACATAATGGTGCAACAAGCAGAACCATACCTGCAGACTGTGAATCAAATCCTTTAATATACTGTAAATGATAATTTAAAATGGTTGTTACTGCAAAAGTGGCCAAATAAGCACACAATGAAGCGAAATTAGATGATAAAAATTTACGATTTTTGAAAAATCTTATATCAAATACAGGATTAGGTTGTCTTAGTTCAACTAATCCAAATATAATTAATATGATTATACCTAAAATTGTTAATAGTACCCCTAATGGCGTATTTAGTATTGTAAATCCATACATAAACAAGACCATACCAATTCCATAAGAAAAAGATCCTTTAATATCAAGCGGAATATCTGCAAAGGTAATCCATTCTTCGTCAATTTTAGTTAAAAGTAATGCCAATATTACGAATAAAAATGGAACACCAAATAATACTACTGATCTCCAACCTAAGTGATAATTGAGAATTCCTCCAAGGACAGGAGATAATGATAAACCAACGTAAACACCAGTAATATTAATTCCTAATGCTTTTCCTCGCTCTTCTGGTTTAAATGCTGATACAATCATAGCCATAGAAGTAACATTAATAAAGGATAAAGATATTCCCAATATAAAACGACATGCCAAGAATGCTTCAGCAGAAGTTATCAATACATTAACAATAGAAATTATAATAAAAAGAATAATACTTAAAATTGTAACCTTTTTAAGACCATATTTTCCAGAAATTTGGCCTGCTGGAACAGACATTACTGCTACAACCAGTAAAAAAATAATTGTAATCCAATTCTGAACAATATTGCTCATATGAAATTCACTGGCGATAGATGGAATAACGACCATTACCGCATTAACAGCAAAAACTGTGAAAAATGATAATACTGTACAGATTAAAAGGATTATATTTTTCTTTTCCATTAAATTAATTTATATATTATGAATTATTTTAATTTTTCCATCAATCCAGATTTGCGTGCATAATGAAACATATACAACTGAACATAACCTGCATATTCACCAAATTCATCCATTCCAAATTCTCTAACTTTTTCTACCTTAATATCAGCACCATCAAAGTAAAGATAAGATACAATACGTTTAATCCATACATCAGTTGGAAAAGCTTGTTTAAAACCAAATCCATATAGCAATATACAATCTGCAACTTTTGGCCCTACACCAGGCACTTTTAAGATTGTTTCAAAAGCTTCATCATAAGACATTTTTGAGATGTCTGAAAGGTTCATTTCAATTGTAAAAATTTCACTAGCTTTTCTCATATATAGTGCTCTATAACCAACCCCACAATCTTTTAAATTATTATTTTCAACACAACCACAATTTAAAAGTTCCTCTTCGTCATCTAATAAAATTTCATTAAAATTTTTAGGAGTAGGAAATGAATAATAATTATTAAAATTCCGACCCCATTTAAATTTCATATCGCTTATAGACTTCGTCCATCGTTTAATTGAATTATTAGCAGAACAAATTGAGGAAATTATACATTCAAAAGGGTCTTTAGCTTGAAATAGTCTTAAACCATTACAAAATTTAGCCATGTCTTTAAGTTCATCATAATTATCCAAATATCGATAAAACTTATTCAAATCAAAATCTAAATCATAAATTTCTTTAACTTTTTTAACAGCCACATCTTCAGTTACATTTCCAGTGTATGAAAAATCAATATTTTCACCAGATTGCTTAACATTAAAAATAGTCGGATTATTATTAATACAAACTAAATCACTATAAGAACCAATAATTTTTTTCCATGGAGGCTGTGAAGTTTGACCAGAACTTTGAGTTAGTTCTAAATCAATTAAAGCATTAATAATCATAATCTAACAGCCACATTATTTTCTTTTAAGTATTCTTTTACTTCACCAATAGAATATTGATTAAAATGGAAAATACTTGCTGCAAGAGCTGCACTAACATCGGTTTTTTCAAAAACATCTAAAATATCCTTTGGCTCACCAACACCACCACTGGCAATAACTGGAATATCAACAGCATCATTAATAGCCTGATTTAATTCTATATCATAACCTGCTTGTGTTCCATCACCATCCATACTAGTTAAGAGGATTTCACCCGCACCAAGATCTTGACACTTGCGAGCCCAAGCTATTGCATCCATACCTGTGAATTCACGTCCTCCATAGATGCTGCAGTCAAACCAGCAATATCCATTGTCAGTTTCAATAACAATTTTATCTTTAGCATCATCCGGATGGTCAACATATCTTCTTTTTGCATCAATTCCTATTACAACAGCTTGAGAACCAACAACTTTAGAAGCTTCTGTTAATAAATCAGGATTTTTAATAGCTGCAGTGTTAGTTGAGCATTTATCTGCTCCTGCTTTTAACATTTTGATATAATCATCAACTTTTCTTATTCCCCCACCTACACAAATGGGCATGAAAACATTTTCAGTTAATCTATCAATAACATCTGCCATGGTAGCTCGTCTTTCATGGGAAGCTGTAATATCAAGTACAACAACTTCATCCGCCCCTTCTTCATAATAACGGGTTGCAAGTTCTACAGGATTGCCTGCATATTTGATTTCCTTAAATTCAACACCTTTAACAACACGTCCTTCTGGAACTTGTAAATCACAATCTAGACAAGGAATAATTCTTTTAGTTAACATAATATCAATAGAAAAAAAGTAGTTATTGTTTTTAAAAAACAATAATATTAAGCGGAATATCTTAAAACAAAACAAAATATTGCTAAAATGATAGTTAAAACTACAACATGCTCAGGAGAAAGTTTTGGTCCAACACTTTCTTCATCAAAGTACCTTACTAAACCTGCACCGGTTTGAGGCATACTCATCTTATTATCTTTTTTTGACATAATATCTCCTTCAATTAATTAATTAAAATAATATGTGCTAATTATCTTTTTTATAGTATATAATATTATTGAAAATGAAAACATATTAGTTACTAAATGAATTTTAATTCATCAGATATATTGAATTTACCTATTTATTGTATTATTGTAAACTCAAATTTTAAAAAATAATAATTAATTTCATAGAAAATTAGAAAAAATATCTATTGAACATACATCCTATATATAACCTATTTATCATTGTTTCTACATAAATGATTAATAACTGTCATAGGAGTTGATAATATTATATCAAAAAATAGAAAAATTATTCTAATAACTATGGTAATAGCAGTTTTTTTACTAATTATTTTTACATTATATGGTATGACTGATGAAGATGCAGATACTGTTAAGATTGGATATTTACCTACAGATCATGACACAGCATTATTTGTCGCAAATGCTACAGGAATGTATAAGGATGAGGGAATGAATGTGGAATTATATGAATATAATAATGGTGGAGATTTGATGAGCGCAATGGTCAGTGGTGATTTAGATGTTGGTTATGTTGGAATAACTCCAGTAATAAATTCTATGTCTAAAGGAGTACCTATAAAAATTGTTGCAGGAGTTCAAAATGAGGGAAGTGGTTTGCTTTCTCATAGTTCATCAATTAAGTCAATCACTGATTTAAAAGGCAAAACAGTAGCTACACCTGGTGAAGCATCAATACAAAATGTATTACTAAAATATGAATTAAAGAAAAACGGACTAAGTACTTCTGATATTGAAAGTCCTAGTATGAAGGTTCCTTCAATGAATGATGCATTAAGAACTAAAAGTATCGATGCAATGTTAACATATGAGCCTTATGTTACAATTTCAAAAGAAGTTAATAATGAGACTTTGGTGAAAAGCTCTGGAGATATTTTACCAGACCATCCATGTTGTGTTGTAGTGATGAATGAAAAATTTTTATCAGGACATTCTGACAAAGCACAAAAAATTTTAGATGTTCATAAAAAAGCAACAGAGAAAGTAAAAGAAAATCCTGAAGGAATGGTACAATATTTGCCGCCGCATATTGTTCCAAATTCTGAAATTGAAAAAGAAAGTTTAACACATATTAAGTGGATAAGCGATTTAAATGATACTTATAAGAAAAATGTGAATAATTTCTTAAAGATTGAAGAGGATTTGGGAATAGTTAATGAAACAGTGCCTCAAGAAAAGTTATTTGCAGAAATTTAAATTTTTATCTAAAGTTTACAAAAAGGTTTTTAATATGAATAATTTCAGAGATGAATATAAAAAAGAGATGTTAATATTACCTATTATTTTAATAATAATTTGGTATTTTATTTGTGATTATTTTCAACTAATTCCAGTTTACATGTTTCCTGGACCAACAGACGTTGCAACCTCCTTTGTCAAGTTAATTGTTTCAGGTAAACTTTTTAAAGATATATTTGAAACAATATATAAAGTATTGTTTGGTATGTTACTAGCATCAGTAGTAGGTATAACATTAGGTATACTATTAGGCTGGTTTAACCGTTTAGAAACATTATGTAAATTAATTATTAGTATTTTAAGACCTATTCCTCCAATTGCATGGATTCCTTTTTCAATAATATGGTTCGGTATTGGAGTAGGGCCAGCAGTATTCATAATTTTCATGGGATGTGTTTTCCCAATACTACTTTCAACAATTGATGGTGTACATAGAACAGATCCTGTTTTAATAGAAGCAGCAGAATCATTTGGAGCATCAAATTCACAGATGCTAACTGAAGTAATCATACCATCAAGTTTACCATATATTGTATCCGGACTTAAAATAGCAACCGGTATTGCTTTAATGTGTACAATTTCAGGTGAAATGATTGGATCTAGTTCCGGTATAGGATATATGATTTTAACATCAACAAACCTATTTGATACAGGTTCAACAGTAGTTGGAATGTTAGTAATTGGTGTAATTGGTATAATTTTTGATTATATTTTTACAAAGATACAAGAAAGAATATTCTGGTAAGGTGATAATATGACATTTGAAATAGAAAATGTATCAAAAACTTTTGTATCAAACGATAGTGACGAAGAAGTACTTGCATTAAAGGATATTAACCTTACTATTGAAACAGGAAAATTTATATCTTTAGTAGGTCCATCAGGTTGTGGAAAAACAACCTTGTTACGTATAATAGAAGGATTTGTAAAACCTACAGAAGGTACTGTTAAAGATGATGGAGAAATAGTAACGGGACCTTCAAACCAAAGAGGTTTTATATTCCAGAACTATTCTCTCTTCCCTTGGTTAAATGTCATTGATAATGTAATATTCGGATTAAATATCGGTGGAAAACCTGAAAAAGAAAGTAAGGAACGTGCAATGAAATATCTTGAGGATGTTGGACTAAAAGATTTTGCAGAAAGATATCCTCATGAATTATCTGGAGGTATGAAACAAAGAGTTGCAATAATTCGATCATTAATTAATGATTCTAAAAGTTTATTGATGGATGAAACGTTTAGTGCATTAGATGTGCAGACAAAACACAAACTACAAAAACAAATTCATGAAATTTGTAAAGAACAAAATAAGACAATCATCTTCGTTACACACGATATTGATGAAGCAGTATTTTTATCAGACGAAATTATCGTTCTTTCCAGAAGACCTGGGAGAATCAAGAAAATTTTTGAAATCAAACTAGAACACCCAAGAAATAGGGATAGTGAAGAATTTAAAGATTTGATATCTGAAATTACCCAAGAAATTGGTGAATTAGAAGACGAGTGATTTCATCTTATGAGTCTGTTCATTGAGCTACCACGAGTTACAGTCAGATAATATTGGAGGATTATCCCCCGCACCCTCTTCAGAACCGAGCATATGACTTCCATCATACTCGGCTCAAGCAAGAATTTATCCAATAATCTATTGTTAGGATATATCCTCCACAATATCCCATTTACATACTTTAAAAGTAAACATTTGATGAACGGACTCAAAATTTTTTTGAGCATAATCTAGTCCATAATATCAAAATAATCCATAAAACAAATAATTGAGATTTTTAGGACACTACCAAAATTAAATTTTTTCTTTTTTTAACACTTTGATTTCACTTATTCTTGTATCTGGATATTGGCCATATTCATCTTTTTCAACAGCTTTTACCATGTCCCAAATTGTTAAAAGACCAATACTAACTCCCGTGATAGCTTCCATTTCAACACCAGTTTTGCCCAATGTGTTAACAGCACAGGTACATGTAATAAAAGTAGGATTTACATCAAAATCTACTTCAATACCC
>CACXWH010000014.1 GCA_902771225.1 uncultured Methanobrevibacter sp.
GTACCAATTAACCCTATGAAAGGAGCGAGTTCCGTAATGGTTTTAATAGTACTCAAACCTTTTGTCATTTTTGCTACTTCAACAATGAAAATCTGTTCCATACTTTCCTCTACTTCGGTTTTATTTTTATAACCGATTTTTAAAGTTTCAGAAATAATACGGGACACAGGATTTTTAAATCTGTTAATTTGTTTTAGTGCTTCAACAGCTCCACCCCTCTCCATTGATGCAGTTACAACACCAAAGATTTCGGTGGTATCAACACGACTAATTTTTTTAAGATAAACAATCTTTCTAATAGCAATAATGAGACCATAAATACCTAAGAAAAGAAGTATATATGTTATGATTCCCCCTTGAGAGAAAATATCCATTATTCCAGTAAAGATTGGCGAAATATACTCTATAATCATATTATCCACATACAAAAATTATATTTAATAATCATTTATAAGATTAATTTATTTTTTCATATACTTAAAAATAGCTATTTTTTTAATTATATTAATGTTGTTTGAACATTTTTAAGTTTTGAAACAGTTGACCATGATTTTCTAACAAAACCCGGCATTTCATTATACGTGTAATTTGACAAAAACTTTTTAGTTGTTGGATCTGAAGGATAACCAGAACCTATTCCACCAACATCCTCAAAATATTTATTAATTTCGGCTATTGCCTCATCTCTTGTTTGTTTGGCTATGATTGAAGCTGCACTTACTTCAATATATTTATCATCAGCCTTATGTTCTGCTTTGATGTTTTTGCCTGTTGCTCTTTGAAGTTTATCCTGAAATCTTAAAGGCTTGACATCAACAGCATCAACAATCGCTTCATCAAAATCAAGTTTTTGGATAATCTCCTGCATTCCTTTTCGCTCAATTTCATTTAGGTTAATGCCTTGGGAACGCATTTCATCAATATCCTGTGCCGAATAAATAACTGTATCATATTCAAACATTTTTTTAAGTTTTCGAGCTAAAACTTTTCTTCTATCTGGCGTTAACTTTTTAGAATCTTTAACGCCCATATTTTCTAAAATAGATTCTTTACGATTATCGATGACAACACCTGCTATTACTAATGGGCCTAAAACAGAACCGCGACCGGCCTCATCAATACCTAAAATATCCATGTTAATCAAAAAAATAAAAAAAAGAGAAATAATTAATTAAAATTATTTCATTGCTCTTAAACGTACTTCCGGTTCTAATGCAAGCGGTTCAGCCGCAACAATAGCAGTACCTTTTGCAACAACAGTCATCGGATCGTCAGATATTTCTATAGGAATAGAAATTTCATCAAATATTCTTTCTTTAATACCACGAAGTCTTGAGCTTCCTCCAACAGCGACAGCATTATTGTAAACACCCATCATTAATTCCGGAGATAATCTTTCTAAAATTATATTTAAACCATCAATAATATCTTGCATAAATGGTTCAACTGCATCCGCTACAAGCATGGAGTCGATAACTACTTTTTTAGGTCTGTTTGTTTCTAGGGATTTTCCGATTACTTCTACACTTAAGTTTTCGAGTTGTTCTGAACAGTGCACCATTCCAACTTCCATTTTTGCAGATTCTGCATCATGAATACCAATTGCTACATCGTATTTTTCTGCTACAATCTCTACTATTTTACTGTCAATGTCATCCCCACCGCATCTAACGGTTTCAATGTCATTAATACCACCAAGGGAAATGATTACAATATCTGTTGAACCTGCACCCATATCCACAACCATTGTACCGTTTGGTTCTGCTATAGGAAGTCCAGCTCCAATAGCTGCTGCAAGACCTTCACTGATTACAAGAATATTTTGTGCACCTGCTTTTCTTCCGATTTCTTCAGCTGCATTTTTTTCTACCTCAGATGCATCACCAGGAATACCAATAACAATTCTTCCAACACTTTCTCCTTCGTTAATACCAATTTGCATTGCTTTAATTAGTAAAGCCTGTGCCTGTACAACATTTTCAATTACACCTTTTTTAAGTGGCCTTACTGCAAGAATATCTTCAGGAGTTCTTCCTAACATTTTTTTAGCTTCTTCACCAACAGCTAAAACTTCACTAGGATCATCTTTTTTAACTGCAACAACAGATGGAATTTGGTATAAATCAAATTTATCACCTGATGGTTTAGCTATAACCGTATTTAAAGTTCCCAAATCTATCCCTAAGCTATTACTAATCACTCTAGTATCAACAACTTCTTGTTCTTCCTCATCATTTCCGAAAATATTCATGACTAATCCTCCGTTATAATATCTTTAAAATCTATAACAAATATTTTATTAGATGTAGCAATACTTTGAACCTTTTCAACGTCTTCATCATTTTCAACTGAAATAAGTATTGTTGATAAAACAACCTCATTTGCATTATAAAATGGTTTTAAAGCGGATTTAATAAAATTGGGTAGTTTAACAGAATCATTCATTTCAACATCAATGAACCCAGTTGTTTGTGATTCTTGTAAAATCGCGAATGGAATTCTTGATTTTTCAATTATTGAAACTGATTCTTTTATTGTATCATCAGGAGCAACAAAAACCATTGATTTTGATCCTTCTTTCAAGTATAAATGAGAAACTTTTATAAAAGATCCGCCTTTTGAAAAAGTAATCTTTCCAAATTCTTCAATTTTTCTAGAATTACCGTACAGCATGATAAAATCAAATTTTTTATTGATTTTTCCTTCATTTAATACAACATGTTCTCTGAATAGAATTTTTACACTATTCTTTGATGCAATAGCCCTATATGCAATATCATCAATTAACTCTACATTACCTGCAACAACACACCAAATACTATCATCAACTGATTCATTATCCGATGTGATTCGTGCTGCTTGTCTTAGAATGCGTATATTATCTTCTATCATTTAACTACTCACAATTACATTAATATAAGTTCCAAATACTTTAATTAATAGTTAGATTTACTTTAAATCCCCAGTTTCGCCATAAAGAAATCGCCGAATAAGGCACTATTAATTAAGGTCTAACAATATTAAATTACTTTAAATTCTTATATATATTTTATCTTTATCCAGAAATTAATAGTTTTTTAATACAATTTTTATTTATAAAAACAATTTTTTAAACTTGACAGCAAATATTACTTTTTTAAAAAATAACCTTCAAAGCTTTAGAATATTATTAAATAATAATTAAAACCTTTAATATAAGTTAAACTTAATAATGACGAGGTTAATACTAATATTAAAGTTTTTTATAAATTTTAAATGAAAAAAAAATTTCAAAAAAAGCTTTTAAGGCATTTGGATTTTAAATTTCACAGCATTATATCACATCCAAATGCCCCATTTAATTAAAGTTAGTGAGGGTTTAATATGAAAAAGCCAAAAGATTCACCATACCCAAAAGGATTTGGTGAACTTGATGATTTAAAAAATAATGAAATTCCAAGGCCAAAACTAAAACAAGAAAAAGAAATAACACCAATTGAAGCCTTTAACAATAAATTAGGTTCATTATTTAAAAATAAAACATCTGACAATATCAGTGATGAGAAAAAAAGAAAAATAGGCAAAATCATAACAACAATCATCATATTGACATTGATAATTTCAGCATATTACTTTATAATATATGAACCAGCACAGCAAGAGCTGAATGAAGTTAAAACCTCTAAATTAAATGAATTGCACTCACTATACAAAGGACCCCTGGCTGATGCAGGTAACGTCTTTGAAATAGAAAATAAAATCAATGATGCAAACAATGTTTATGAGGTAAAATCAATAAACATTTTAAAGTCAGCAACCAGTGATTGGAAAAAGTTTCACATACAATCCATTCATGCAAATACTGACCAGTTTAATCGAACAATGCTAGTTTATGAAAACAATTCAAGAAATGTAATGATGCCTTCAAATGAAGCAATTGAACTTGTAAATAACAATAATGCTGAAAAATTATCAGAAATGTTGTTTAAAAAGCCGAATACTGTTTCTGTTCCAATTCTAATTACCCGCCTGCAGGCAGGAGCGGGACTTATTGGCGTTGGAAGCATAGTTGACATATATAAAAACAACAACAATAGCCTATTTAACCAATCAGCAGACCTCAATAAAAGTGAAGCTGACGTATGCGGATGTACAGTATTGTCAATAATGAGATATGAAGATAATGGTGAAATAGAATCCGAATATTCAAAAGGAAATACAATCACGGAAGGAAACAATACAAATCCAAAAGAAAATACCCAGACATTTTCTTCAAATGTACTGGAAATGCTTAAAGGAGCAATAATACAGGGTTATGATGAAAAGACCACATTGGATATGCTTAGAAATTATGGGGTTAAACTATCGAATTATGAAAGAGAAATAAATTTAGGCGATTTGGATGCCGAATACATGCTTTTAATCGAAGTGCCTCAGGATAAAGTCACATTTATCTTAAATAATATGGACAGTATTGTTTTGACAATACCAACAGCAAAGGCACCATCATGGATGGCGGGTGAAATAAATTCAACATATTCCGGATAGAAAAATTATATTATATTAAAGATATAAACATGATAATATGAACAAACCAAGTATTTCAACGATTATTGTAATTATTTGTATTTTAATAATAGGTTTATACGCAGCAGGAGAAGTTAATTATTTTGCTCACAAAACCGTGACTGAGAAAAATATTACCTCCCCTATTGTAATGGTTGATAAAGTGGGGATAAATGAAAAAATGAACAATCAATCCTTAGATTTGGGAGTAATGATAGATGAAAAATCATCAATCCCAACAAAAGGAGATGTTGTTATTTTCGGACATAGAACACTTCAGGGATCTCCTTTTTTAAGACTGAATGAACTTGAAAACGGAGATATTATAACTTTGGAATGGCCTGGAGTAGGTGAAGTCAACTATACTGTCACAAATAAAACAATAGTTCCCGCAACATATCATCTAAATGTTAATGAAACCGGGAATAAAGTACTTTTAATCACATGCGACCCGATTGGTTCAACAGAAAACAGATTAATCATTGAAGGTCAAAGAGGCAATGTCAGTGGAATAGATGAAAAGATAATTCATGACAATCCGCAGGAGTCAAATGCGTGGATTATCAGCGGACTGTTCTTAATTATTGGACTTGTCATATCATTTGTCTATCCGAAAGAGTCAAGACCGTATATCCTGGCAACCGTTTTGATTATCAGTATTATCCTATTCTATTTCTGCTTCAATCCAATTTCCTCTCAGCTGATATATGATAAGATTATATTCTTAAACGGAGGAATGTAAATGGATGTTAATGAAAAATATTTCTCAAACATAACCTCTCGTGAACGTGCCATATTTGAAGGCGGGATAAGCATGGGTGCATTATTCCACCAATTTGTAGGAACACCTGTTAATAAAGATACAAAAGAAGGATTAGAGCGAACGATTGAAGAATCATTTAAATTACAGCCTGCAATTGAAGATGTTGAAGTGAAAATTAATTTAAATGACAATACTGAATTTGACTACATTTCACTTTCAGGAGATATGCTTGATGTTAGAATACATACTTTAATCGACAATGTAAAAGCAGTCATCAGAATAGAATACATTGAGGAACTTAATTATCCGCTAATGTATGTTGAAAAAATCTAATATAATTTCTTCAAGTCAGATAAGAATTCTTTTAAGTGGGTTTTAGTTACATGGTTCATTAGGACAATTCTAATTGCATTTGGACAGTTTGCAACTGAAACTTTCCACCCATTTATTTTTTCCAGTTCATCCGCCATCAATTGCGGATTTTTTTCAGGATGGTTAAAAGCAACTATATTAAGTTCCGGCTCAACAATCACATCATAACCAATTTTTTCCAGAGAATCTTTTAAAAAACAAGTATTTTCCATCAGATTTTTAGCCAGCTTTGAATATCCTGACCTGCCAAAATATTTTAAAAGAGCATAAGTTGCAACGGTTGAAGCCCCTATACGAGTTCCAACAACAGTGGATTGAGTTTTAACAGTCAGATAAGGAGAATCAACTGCCATGACATTTAAATATTCTTTTTTTCTAAAAATTATTCCGCCTGCAGGAATCGGTGCAAGACCCATCTTGTGAGGATCAACAGTAATGGATGAAACACCGGGCAATTTAAAATCAAATTCCGGAAAATCATAACCGCAATTTCTTAAAAAAGGAATTGAAAAACCACCAAATGCCGCATCAACATGGAAATAAATATTATTGTCATGAGCGATTTTTGATATTTCTTCAATCGGATCAATCAAACCCAATTCAGTAGTTCCGGCTATTGCAACAATAGCTACAGTATTAGGACTGATCTTATTTTTAACGGATTCAACATTGATTTTATAGTTTTCATCCAACTCCGCTTCAACAATCTTAAGATTCATCATATCTGCTGCTTTTTTAAATGAAAAATGAGCGGACCTTGGAAGTATAATTTCACCGTTTTCAATATTTTTATATTTCCTTGCATGATTTCTTGCAGCCCTTATTGCCATGATATTTGCTTCTGTTCCACCAGTTACAATATTTCCATAAGCATTATCCAGATTCAATAATTTACCAATGATTTTGATTGTTTTATCCTCGATTGATTTGGTTCCCTTGAATAATCCAGGGTCTCCCAGATTACTGTCAAGAAATTTTATATAAACTTCTTTTCCAAAGGGATGTGCTTCTGTACACATTGATCCTAAAATACGGCCACCTGAATATTTCAAGTCTTTTTCTTTAATCAAATCCAATTCTTTTAGAATCTCATCTTTATCTATTGGTAAATCATTCATAAAATCATCTATTAACAGTTAAAATATAAAAAAGAAAAAAAAGAAAAAAGTTATTCTAGACGCTTACGGGCAGCTTCCAAAATAATTTTCTGTTCAGCACGAGCAACAGTTTTTCTGACTTCAGCTATTGCATCTGCATTTGAACTTACACTGGTAATTCCAAATTTAACAAGTTTTTCAACAATATGTGGAACACTACCAGCCTGACCACAAATACTGCAGGTAACACCAGCTTCAGCACATTTTCTAATAGTTCTTTCAATTAATTTCATTACTGCAGGGTGTTCTTCAGTATAGTGTTTTGCAACAAATTCATTGTTTCTGTCAACTGCAAGAGTGTATTGAGTTAAATCATTAGTTCCTAAACTTACAAAGTCCACACCGACTTTTAAGTATTCATCAATAATAATTGCAGCTGCAGGGATTTCAACCATCATACCAAAGTCAACATCTTTGTGTGGTATGAAACCAACTTCAGCACATAATTCTTTAGCCTTAACCAGCTCAGCAGGAGACTGTGATAATGGAATCATGATACCGATGTTTGTGTATCCTTTTTCGTGTAATTTTTTAATTGCTTTAAATTCACATTTAAGGATTTCGGGTTGGTCCAGTTCTCTTCTGATACCTCTCCAACCAAGCATTGGGTTATGTTCACGAGGTTCGTTTTCTCCACCTTCCAAAGTGATGAACTCATCAGTTGGTGCATCAAGAGTTCTGTACCATACAGGTTTTGGATAGAATGCATCGGCTACAATTTGAACATTTTCAGCTATTGTATCGATTAATTCATCTTCTTTTCCATCAGCAATGAATTTTCCAGGGTGCACTCCAGCAGTCAGCATTAAATGTTCGGTTCTTAAAAGTCCAACACCATCTGCACCGGTTTCAGCTGCTCTTCCCGCTGCTTCAGGCATGCTTACATTAGCCTTAACTTCAGTTACAGTCAATATAGGTGCTTCAGCAGCTACAGTCTGAACTTGAGGAGCTTCTTCAGCAACATCATTAATTCCTTCAAATACCAATCCCTTTTTACCGTCCAAGGTAACACCAGTATTTTCTTCCAAGGATTTTGTAGCATCACCTGTTCCTACAACACAAGGAATACCGAGTTCACGAGAAATGATTGAAGCGTGACAGGTTACACCACCTTCGTCAGTTACAATACCGCTTGCTCTTCTCATAGCAGGTACCATATCAGGAGTGGTCATTGTTGTAACCATTACGTCTCCCTCTTCAATTTTATCCAATTCATCAATGTCTAAAACGATTTTAACCAAACCGGTAGCGATACCTGGACTTGCTCCTAAACCTCTTACCAAGACCTCACCGTCAACACCATCACCGTCTTCAGCAGGTTTACTGCCATCCAAAGTCGTGATTGGTCTTGCCTGAAGCAGGAATAAATTGTCTCGCTCAAATGCCCATTCGGTATCCATTGGCTCGCCGTAGTGAGCCTGTACTCTTTTACCCATTTCAGTTAATTCAATGAGTTCTTCATCTGATAAAACACGTTCATTTCTCTTATCTTCAGGAACATCGACTTTAATACTGGTTCCGCTTTCGTCATTTGTATACATTACTTTTTTATCAGAAATTGTTACGTTAATAACTTCATTATTCTTTTTGTCAACCTGATAGTTATCAGGAGTTACATCACCAGATACAACTGCTTCTCCAAGACCCCATGATCCTTCGATTAAGGCAATTTCTTCACCTGTAGATGGGTTTACAGTAAACATTACTCCCGCTTTGTCGGCCATAGCCATCTTTTGAACAACAACAGCAATCAACACTTTTGAGTGTTCAAAGTCATTTTCTTCACGGTAAAAAATTGCTCTTGCTTCAAAAAGTGATGCCCAACATTTTCTAACGTATTCGATTACTTCTTCATCACCGCTTACGTGCAAGAAGGTATCTTGTTGACCGGCAAAAGAAGCTTCAGGCAAATCTTCAGCAGTAGCAGATGATCTTATAGCCACATCAGTGTCATCTTCACCCACTCTTTGACATAACTGATTGTAAGCTTCCTTAATAAACATGATCATGTCATCTGGAATAGGAGTTTCGATAATGATAGATTTGATTTCTTCAGCAGCTGTCTGAAGAGCTTTAGTATCATTAATGTCAATTTTATCTAAAATATCTAAGACTTTATCATTAATTCCAGTGTCTTCCATGAATTTTTGATAAGTTTCTGCAGTTACTACAAAACCTGGAGGTACAGGAATGCCAGCTTGGGTTAATTCACCTAAATTAGCACCTTTACCACCTGCAATTGCAATATCTGACTTGTTTAAATCCTCAAATTTTTGTACGTACATGAAATATAACCTCTTGGTTTTAAAAATTGAAAAAGTTAAAACTTAGTCAATAATACTATTATTTTTAATTTCTATATTTAAAATACTTTTTCATGTAAGTTTTTATCTCTGAGAGGTATTGTGAGAATCTATTGAATGCTTGAAGAAATAGTTGATTAAATTTATATATTAGTTATGATTATTGTGCTTAATGATGCTTTTATTTAATTAAATTGGATTAGGCAGTAAAAAAGAAAAAAATGTTTTGGTTGATGTGGATGCTATGCACTAACAAGCACAGTTTCCATCACAGGAAGATTATTCAAATTGCCAGTTATCCTATTAACATCAAATGATTGGTTTTTACTGTGGATTAATGCAGTTAAACGAACATTCAAATTGATTGCATCAACAGTAATTTTTGATTGTATGTTAATACCAATAAGATTTTTGAAATAAGCTTTGTCTAACTTAAATATTTTAGAAGCATTTAAAAACTCAAATGCAACAGGTTTACCATCAACATCCAAATCCAATATAACATCATTATCTAATTCAAGAGAAACATCATATTCATAAAAATCAACACAATATACAAATAATGAATCTCCTTTATAATCATAGTCATACTTTACTTGATTATTAGCCATTATTTCACCCTTTTATTCCTATCAGTCAACATTACAGTGACAAAATTAACAGTCCTATCATTATTTATAGCAATCACCAATGATATATCTTTTGAAGATTTAAAATTATGTTCAAAATATAATCGAAATTTATTAAAATCTTGTTTAATTATGCCCATTAAAGGATTATGTAAAAATGTTTTATAAATCAACTCTAAATTACCGATTCTTTGAACATTACGTACATTAAAATGTCTTGTATTTGGATTGAAAGATTCATCACAGGAATTAATTATATTAATTGCATCTTCAATACTATAATTCATCATAATTTAAGTTCCCCCACCAATATTAAATTTTATAAATTTATTCTATAATATACAAATTAATGAATATTTCGCATACCAATCCAACATCAAGAACTACCAATTCTTAAATCAATAAATAAATACATAATAACATCCATTGATTTAAAAAGCCCAAAATAATGGTTAAAATATTTTGATAATTAAATTAAAATTTGTGAAAAATAATACTTAAAATTTGTTGAAGTGTGATTTTTCACATCATTTATATAATATTTTACATCATATGCCAAACACTAGAAAACCATATGCACAGATAGTAAAAAGAAAAAATGGGCGAATATTCTATGATTATTAATCAGGAATGATATTTTAAAAGAGTTGTTTTTACTGGTAAGTACTATTGTGATAAACTATTGAATGATTGAAGAAATGGTTGATTAAGTGATGTTTTTGCTATTGACACATAATTTTATTAAATGAATATTTGATTTGCATTGATTGTGAAATAAAAAAATGAATTAAGTTAGAATAATCTACATTTAAAAAAATAAATAATGTTTAGATTTGAAATCTAAACAATAGTGATTTTATTTGCAACATTTAAACCATTATAACTGGAAGTTATGATGTATTCACCGGCCATCAGATTGATGTTTAAACGAGCAATACCAGAAACGTCAGCAGTTCTATTATAGAAAACACCATTGATATTAAATGTTACGTTTTGACCCGGATAAGGATTACCCTGGCCGTCCAAAATCCTTGCTTCAAACTTTGATCCGTCCCCGTAGGCCATTTTTAAATCCCTGGCTTCGATTACAGACAATACTTTAATGGTGTTTGATACCATCATACCTTTATAATCTGCCGTGATAATATATTCACCAGGATTCAAGTTGATGTTAAGTTTAGCGTGTCCTGTTTCATTGGTCATTCTTTTATAGAAAACACCATTGATGTTGAATGTAACATTTTCATCTGCACCTGCAGGATTACCCAGATTATCCAAAACCTTAATGACATACTGTGAAGCGTTCCCATAATACTTAATCAGGTTATTGTTTTCAACGATATTAGGTAATACCGTAACAAGATTGGAATGCATTTCAGTTGAATTAGGATTTTTGGCAGTTATAATATATTCCCCCGGGTTTAGATTAATATTCAGCTTTGCAACACCTGAAGCATTGGTTGTTCTGGTATATAAAATGCCGTTGATGTTAAACTCAACAGGAGTGTTATTCAATATATTCCCATATGTGTCTACAAATTTAGCATAGTACTGAGTTGCGTTTCTAAATATTTTTGTGATGTTTTCACCGCTTACAGTAGATTTAACAGTAATGCTTGAATTGATACTGGAATCATCGCACTTAACAATAGCATGATGTTTTCCGCTGTTTAAGTTGATGGCAACTGAAGCACGACCGTCATCATCAGTTGTTCTCGCATAATCCCTTCCATCGATATTGATGATAATTCTTTTACCGGAAATTACCTCACCACCAGTATCATAAATATTGACAACAAAACGTTCAGATCCGCCATAATACTTTAGCAAATCAGGTGCGTCGATGACATAAGAACCGTCAAATACATTGAATTTAGCAGTTTCAAAGCTTTCCCACCAATATTCGCTTTCAGGATATATTACATTTACAAGATATGTTCCCGGAGCCAAATCAGACAACATCAGACTGGCAGAGCCGTTTACTATATCCACTACTTTTTCATCATCATTTATATGAATCGTAACATTTCCAGGTATATTTTTATTATAAAATTCCACAGAAATCATAACACTTTGGCCAACAGGAACCGCTGATGAATTTAAATTCAAATCAAATCCTGATGAAAATTTGGTGAGTGCAACATCATTATTTATAAAAGTGCTGTTTTCAATGCTGGCATATGCTGCATATGCATATATTGCATTATTCACTTTTTCCCCAACAGATCCTGCAGTATTATTCGCAAAATAAGAATATGTAACATTAAGATAGCTTAATGAATAAATGGCACCGCCAATATTTCCCTGATGGTCCCAGTCGGGAGCATCATTTCCTATAAAATTACTGCTGCCGACAATTAAGTCCCCGTTAGCGTAAATTGCACCACCACCCATCCAATGAGCAACATTATCTGTAAAATTGGAAGCCTCAACAAGTAAACTACCATCAGAATAAATGGCACCGCCTTCTTCGGCGAAATTACCTGTAAAACTGGAATTAACAACATTTAAAAGCCCATTGGAATATATTGATCCACCAACACCATAGCCACAATCCCAGTCAAGAATATTATTTTCAATAAAATTACAGGAAATGACAGTTAAATCACCACTAGAATAAATGGCACCACCACGACCATAATTGGCAAGATTATTTATAAAATTTGAATCCCTAACAGTTAAACTGCCAGCAGAATAAATGGCACCACCATCATAATCATTAATATTTCTTTCAAAACTAGAATTAATAATTGTCAAATTACTTTCAGAATAAATTGGAGAAATACTGTCCATAAATCTAGAATTAATAATGTTTAAAACACCATTAGAATAAATTGCACTACCAATACCATTATATGAAACAGCATTGACAAATACAATATTATTTAAAACGACATTCGTTGCACTTATATTGAATATTCCTGAAGCATTCTTTGCATCTATTGTATAGCCGTTTCCATCAACAGTGATGTTTTTTGCAATTGAAATGTATTCTCCTTTAAAGGAAGTATCATAAGTGTAATTATTTTCCAAAGATATTGTTGAACCGTCTTCAGCATTATTGATTTTATCCTGCAATTCTGTGAAAGAGCCTCCATCGGCATTTTCAAGAATTGGAGTGTCCGAAAATATTGTCTGATTCACATCAACTGCCGATACACCAGCCATTGAAAAGATTAATGCAATCAGACAAAGCAAAATTAAAAACTTTTTTTTCATGATTTTCCCCCAAATAATCATTAAAATAAAACATGGTTAAAAGTTTATTGAACAGCATATAAAAATATGGTGATTTTAAGGACATGAAAAAACAAATAAATTAAATATGGAATTTGATTTAGTTTTTTAAAAAACTATTTAGAAGTTTATTCTTATTAATCCCTCATAAACAAATCCCTTGTATATACCTTATTGACAACATCTCCAAGAATGTCTGAATCAAAGCGATTTGCAAGGATAACATCACTTTCATTCTTGAAACGGTCAATATCATTTACCACTTCAGACCTAAAGAATTCACTTCCATCATCCAAAGTTGGCTCATAAATAATTATCGGAATTCCTTCAGCTCTTATACGCTTCATTACATCCTGTATGGCAGATGCACGGAAATTATCACTGTTACTCTTCATTGTAAGTCTGTAAACACCAACAGTTTTCGGATTTTTTGAAATAATCTGTTCGGCAATGAACTCCTTACGTACGATATTGGAATCAACAACAGCCCTTATCATAGTCTGTGGAACATCTTTATAATTAGCCAATAGCTGTTTTGTATCTTTGGGAAGACAGTACCCCCCGTATCCAAATGATGGATTATTATAATGTCCACCAATACGTGGATCCATACATACGCCATCTATAATCATCTGCGTGTCAAGACCTTTTGTCTGAGCATAAGTATCAAGCTCATTGAAATAGCTTACCCTTACAGCAAGATAAGTATTGGCAAAAAGCTTAATGGCTTCTGATTCTGTTAGATGGGTTAATAAAATAGGTATGTCTTGTTCTTGAGAATTGGATCTTTTTTCCTCTTCTCTTGCACCTTCCAAAAGAAGGTCTGCAAACATTTCACCTTCTTCTTTTTGGTCATCATCACACCCCACAACTATACGGCTTGGATGGAGATTATCATAAAGGGCCTTTGACTCACGAAGGAATTCTGGAGAGAATATAATATTTTTAACTCCATACTTTTCACGGACATGCTCAGTATAGCCAACAGGTATCGTTGACTTGATAACCATTAAAACATCCGGATTGACTTTAAAAGTCCACTCTATTGCATCTTCAACAGCTGACGTATCAAAAAAATGATTAACATCATCATAATTTGTTGGAGTGGCTATAATAATAAGATCTGCACTCTTATAAGCAGCTTCCTTATCAGTAGTTGTGTAAAGATTCAGTTTCCTTTTTCCTTCACGAGTCTCTTTAAAAAATCTTTCTATCTCATCATCCTGAATAGGACTAATAAACTGATTTAATTTTTCTGCTTTTGACTGTGTTGTTGTAATAGCTGTAACATCATGTTTTTGAGCAAGCAGAACGGCAAGTGAAAGCCCCACATATCCCACACCAGCAACTGTAATTTTCATTTTAAAGTATCCCCTTATTTTATTCATTTTTAAAGAAGTATGTTAACAACCAATTTGGAAAAGTTCAAAACCTTCATCCTCAATTCGTTTAGAATAAATATTTCTTCCATCGAAGATTATTTTTTGTTTTAATCTTTTTGATAACTCATCCAAATCCAAACTTCTAAACTCTTTCCATTCAGTAATTAAAATTAATGCATCTGCATCATCAAGAGCATCATATTTTGAAGAAGTAAACACAATATTTTCATCATCAAGCTCTTTTTTGAACGTTTCAATAGCTTTTGAATCATATGCTCTTATTTTAGCACCTCTTTTTAGAAGTTCGCTAATTATAGTTATTGATGGAGCAGATCTTACATCATCAGTTTGGGGTTTGAATGAAAGTCCCCATACGGCAAAAGTCAAATTATTCAAATCATTGCCAAATCTAGATATAATTTTATCAACAATTATCCTTTTTTGAGTTTCATTAACTTCATCAACCATTGATAAAATTCTTGGAAAATAACCCTTTTCAACAGAAGTGTTGATTAAACCTTTAACATCTTTTGGAAAACATGACCCCCCATAGCCACATCCAGCATAAATAAATCTATAACCAATACGATTATCAGACCCAATACCCAAACGAACAGATTGTACATTGGCCCCAGTTTTTTCACAAATGTTAGCTATTTCATTCATGAATGAAATTTTGGTTGCAAGCATTGCATTAGCAACATATTTAGTCATCTCTGCACTTTTAACATCCATAAAGATAAATCTGTCATGATTAGAAACAAAAGGTTCATATAATTCTCTTAAAATTATTGCTGACTTTTCACTTTCAGTTCCAATGATAACTCGATCTGGGCGCAAACAATCTTCAATTGCAACACCTTCTTTTAAAAATTCTGGATTTGATGCGATTTCGATATTTACATCATTAACCTTATTTTCATCAATGATATTTTTAATTTCAAAACCCGTACCGACAGGAACAGTAGATTTAGTAACAACTAAAGAATCTTTTGATATTACCTCAGCAATTTGTTTTGCTACAGCATGAACAAAACTTAAATTAACACTACCATCATCTGCCTGAGGAGTACCTACAGCTATGAAAATAATATTTGAATCATCCAAAGCTTCTTTTAAATTTGATGTGAAAAATAAATTATTTTTAGTTTGATTATCAATAACCATAGTGGCTAAATGAGGTTCATAAATAGGAATAACTCCCTTTTTTAAATTATTTATTTTATCTTCATCAATATCTACACAATAAACTTTATTACCCATTTCCGCAAAACAAGTACCGGTTACAAGTCCAACATAACCGGTTCCAATAACCGTCAAATTCATATAATTATTTTGTGTTTAATTAATTTATAAATATTATTATTGAAAAAATAATGAGAAAATAATCACATACCATCATCATTTAGTCATGAAATTTTTTATTTAACAGATGATTAATTTATTTAAAAATATATTTACATACCATAATTAATTATTTGAATATTTAAATTTATTGATAAAAGGAAAAAAATGAATTTTATAAGATTAAAAGAAATTAGATGAAAAATTTGAAAATTCTAATGAAACGGGAGATAGACCATTATATTTATATTAATTTTGAAATAATAGATTAGGATAATAAAAAAATTAGGAAATTTTATTCTATTGCAAGAAATATTATTTTTATTAGATAGAGAACAAAGAAGTGATTTTATAATAATATATCAATTCAATGCACTATTAAAAAATTTTAACCATATTAAAAGACATCCACATACTAAATAAAATATGAATATAGGAAAAGATATATGGATTGTAATGAAACTAAACTACACTAGGGAGTTAACATTAAGATGAAAAATATTGGTGCTAACACTATTGTGACAAAAAATTTTCCTCCATGGTACAGTTGCAGTAAATAATAAAAAAATTATTAAATATAAAATTGATAAAATATTCATTGAAAAACTACTAATTAAATAGGAGAATTTTGACGAAAAAGAAATTATAAAAATTATATCATTACAATCAAATTATAAAATGGTTCATGAATAATGTAATTACTTAAAATTATACATTTTTTCGTAATATTTTTGGTATTCTCCACTTTTTACTTGATTCATCCATTCTTGATTATCTAGATACCATCGGATTGTCTGTTTTATACCTGTTTCAAATGTGTATTTCGGTTGCCAAGCAAGTTCATTTCTTATTTTATCTGCATCAATTGCATATCTTCTATCATGACCTAATCTGTCTGCTACAAATTCAATTAATGATTCATCTTTTCCTAGTGCTTCTAAAATTAGTTTTACGATTTGGATGTTTTGTCTTTCGTTATGTCCACCAATATTATAAACTTCTCCAAGTTTTCCTTCATGTAATACTAAATCTATTGCTTGGCAGTGGTCGTATACATGTAACCAGTCACGTATATTTTTACCGTCACCATATATTGGTAATTTTTTATCTTCTAAAGCATTGGATATCATTAAAGGTATTAGTTTTTCGGGGAATTGATAGGGACCATAATTATTAGAACAGCGAGTAATATTAATTGGTAAGTCAAATGTTTCAAAATATGCTCTTGTAATTAAATCTCCCCCTGCTTTGGATGCAGAATATGGACTGTTTGGTTGTAACTGAGTGGTTTCAGAGAAATAACCTGTTTCACCCAGTGTTCCATAAACTTCATCAGTTGAGATTTGAATGTATTTTTTGACTCCGAATTCTTTTGCTGCATTTAATAATACATGTGTTCCCAATACATTGGATTTAATGAATATTTCAGGATCGGTTATGCTTCTGTCAACATGGCTTTCAGCAGCAAAATTAATAACATAATCTGATTTAACCACCAAATCATTGACTAAATCTTTATCCGTTATATTGCCTTTAACAAAAGTATAATTATCCATATCCTCAATATCTTTTAGATTTTCCAGGTTTCCACAGTAGGTTAAAGCATCTAAATTAATAATATCATAATCAGAATACTTATCCAACATGTATTTAACAAAATTGCTTCCGATAAACCCTGCTCCACCAGTAATTAAAATAGTACTCATAAATAAAACACCTTAATATTTAATTTGTGATTGTGTAAGTGTTGGCCATTTTTCATCTTTTTCTGAGAAAATTAATTCATTAATACCCTCCATTGGCCAGTCAATTCCAATATCTGGATCATTCCAAATAATTCCACTTTCATCAGAACCATTATAAAAATCCGTACATTTATAGGCGAATTCTGCATAGTCAGATAACACTAAAAATCCGTGAGCAAAGCAAGGTGGAATAAACAACTGCTTTTTGTTTTCATCAGATAAAATTGCACCGAACCATTCACCATAAGTAGGAGAATCACCTCTTAAATCAACCCCAACATCGAAAACCTCACCTTTTAAAACACGAACTAATTTACCTTGAGGCTGTGTTAACTGCAAATGAAGTCCCCTAAGAACTCCTTTTGATGAAGAAGATTGATTGTCCTGAACAAAAGTTAAATCATGGCCCGCTTCTTTAAAATCATTTTCATTATAAGTTTCCATAAAATATCCTCGATTGTCATCGAAAACCACAGGCTCAACAATAAACATTCCTTCAATATCACATTCAATAAACTTAAATTGAGCCATTATTAATCCTCCCCAACCAAATTAAATAAATATTGCCCATAATCTGTTTTTTTCAGCTCTTCAGCCGTTTCAAGTAATTGATCTTTTGTAATGTAACCTTTAAGATATGCAATTTCTTCAAGACATGCAATGTATAAACTTTGTCTTTTTTGAACTGTTTCTATGAAATTAGCTGCTTCTAAAAGACCCGCATGAGTACCAGTATCCAGCCATGCCATTCCACGACCCAACAATTCTACTTTTAACTTTCCTTCATTAAGAAATTCTTCATTTACAGACGTAATTTCAACTTCTCCTCTTTCAGAGGGCCTTACATTTTTAGCAATTTCAATTACACTATTATCATAGAAATATAACCCTGGAACAATATAATTAGACTTCGGATGTTCTGGTTTTTCTTCAACAGACAAAACATTCCAATCATCATCAAACTCAACAACACCAAAATCCTTAGGATTATTAGTATAATAACCAAAAATGACTGCCCCTTCTTCAAGATTAGTAGCACGTTCTAAAATCTCTGTAAATCTATGTCCATGGAAAATATTATCTCCTAAAATTAAAGCAACATTATCATCACCAATAAAGTCTTCACCAACAATAAAAGCTTCAGCAAGACCATTAGGATGCTCCTGAACAGCATACTCAAAACCAATACCCAAAGAAGATCCATCACCCAATAACTCTTTATACATCGGCAAATCCCTAGGAGTAGAGATAATCAAAATTTCTTTTATGCCAGCGAGCATAAGAACTGAAATAGGATAATAAATCATAGGTTTGTCATATAAAGGCAATAACTGTTTAGAAACTGCTTTAGTAATAGGATACAAACGAGTCCCAGAGCCACCAGCAAGCACAATACCTTTCATTAAATCACCAACTAATATATTACAAAATTTAAATTAAATAATTTATTATATCATTTATTAATAAAAAAATATTTCGATAGAATCTGCACAATAAATTAATTTATTAGAATTTAATATTTAAAATTTGAATTGATTATATGAAAATTTTAGATACATTAACATTACCCATACAGTACATTCAAAAAAAGGTATTTTAAGTATTGTAGAATCAATATTAAGTCTAATAAATGGGTATTCAACATACAAATAGGGGTGAAAGCTACAACCATAAAATAGAAACAAAACTCAAAAACATACCATAACATCTATCGATTAATTCAAATTCAAAAAAATTAGTATTTCTACAAAGCTTAAATTTATTAATAAATTTCATTTAAAAAATATATTAACTAGTTTCTTGAAAAGTTAATATAAGATTAAAAAGGAGTGTTCATATGAAAATTAATGTTGGTGTTATAGGGGCAGGAAGTCTTGGAACAGCAATTTCACAGCGTTTAAGTGAAAATTCAGAAAATGTCATTCTTTTTGCAAGAAAAAAAGAAATATGTGATGATATTAATTATAATAATCTAAACTCTCAATATTTTCCAAATCAAAAATTAAATGAGAATATTAAGTCAACAATTGATATTAATGATTTACAAAATTGTAAAATAATATTTTTAACAATACCTTCTTCTGCTTTTAGAGAAACTTTATCCAACTTAAAAAATATTATTGATATTAATACAATATTAGTCACTACTGCTAAAGGTATTGAATATCCTTCCCTTAAAACTATGGGGGGTTTAATTAATGAATATTTTGATGAAAATTATGTGGTGATGTCTGGACCAAATTTTGCATCTGAAATAATGCTTAATCAACCAACGATCACCAATATTTCATCAAAAAATAAAGAAAACTCCAAATTAGTAAAAAATTTTTTATCCACTAAACAATTTAAAGTAAAAATCATAGACGATATTAAAGGCATAGAATTATGTGGTGTTTTAAAAAATATTAATGCAATTGCAAATGGTATTTGTGAAGGCATGAACATTAATGAAAACGCAAGATATAGCATTTTAACTTTAGGATTTAATGATACAATAAAAATAATAGAAAGTATTGGGGGTAAATCGGAAACTGTACATGAATATTGTGGTTTTGGTGATTTAATGATGACCGCAACATCTAATGAAAGTAGAAATCATACATTAGGAATATTATATGGTCAAAAATTAATTATTGATGAAATAGCAAGTGGGATTGTTTTTGAAGGAAAAAATTCTATAAAAGCTATAAGGGACATTTGTGAAAAAAATAATGTTTCGAGTAATATAGTTGATTTTGTTTATAATGTAATTATTGATAAAATGCCTCCAACAAGAGCATTTGACATTTTATGGAAATCTATTGAAAAAAAGTGATATGATGATTAGTGTAATTTTAGCTGCAGGTATGGGAAAAAGATTAAGACCTCTTACAAATAATATCCCAAAACCTCTTTTAGAAATAAATAATGTAACATTGCTTGAAAGAATGATTAAAAATTGTATTGAAGTTAATATTTTTAAATTTATAATTGTCGTAGGATATAACAAAGACAAAGTAATTAATTTTGCTAAATATTTAGAAAAAAAATATAAAATTAATATTGAAATTATTGAAAATAAAAGATTTGATGTTACTAATACTTCAGTTTCCACATATTTAGCAAGCAAATATATTCAAAAAAATGATTTGGATGATTTTTTATTAATTAATGGAGATAACGTCATTGATCCAAAAATAATTAATAAGATTGCTTCAAGAAAGAGTACAAGTATGATTATAGACAATTTTAAAGATTTAAATGAAGAATCTTTTAAATTAATAATAACTCCTAAACATGTGAGTAAAGATAATTCAATTGTTTGTGGCATTATTGAAGAAATTGGTAAAGAAATTGATATCACAAGTTCTACTGGAGAATTTATAGGAGTTTCTAAAATATCAAAAGATGATATTGGACAATTTAATTATATTTTGGAGCAATTAATTAATGAAGATGAACAAAATTATTATGATTTTGCTTTTAAAAAATTAAGTTCGATTTCAAATATTGATTTTGTCCTTACAAAAGGATTAAAATGGACAGAAATTGATGATATGAATGATTGGCATCATGCCCAGTGTTTGATTCAAGAATTTGATAAATAATATAATGATAATGGTTATTTTGTTAATCTAACATATAATAGTGAATAGTAAAATTTAAATTATATATTAATTTTATGAACTCCAAAGACTAGACAAATAGACATCATATTTAATATCATTTTCACCTATAGATTATATGGCATTATATGTCAGTGTTGTTTCTTAGTTCATTAATCCAATCAGGAGTAAAATAATTTTCGATAAATCTTTCAATTCTTATTTCAATTATCATATCTGGATTAAACCAATCTATTAAATCCTTATTTAAACTCAAATGATCCCAATATAAGAACATTTCTCTAAAGTACAAACATAAAAAATGTTTTAATGGTGTGGTTGACGAATCTCTAAATATTAACGCCCTTTGATTGGAATAACTGTTTGGATTATAAATATATTCAGAAGCTCTATTTTTATTTTTAGAAAATCTTTCAGGAATATTTAAATATTGAATATCTATTGGTGTTGGAGCCATTATTTTATTAATTTTAATATTTTTCTTTTCTTTAAATGAATATGACCAATTTATATGAGAAAGTAAATCATGAGGTTCGGATTTTTCAGTAATATTGCATTCTTTTAAATATTTATTGTATTCAATTTGTGTGAAAGAAGGATCTATATAGTTTAAAATATAATATGATAATCTTTTGGCACCTTCGATATTTTGATGTGTGTCTTTATCATAATAACACTTTTCATCCAATTTTTCAGAGAAATCAGGTATATTAATTAAATCCAAATTACGTTTAAACGATTTGAATTTAAAGGGGATTAAATTTTTACATATAATGCTCTTATCCGGAACTATAAAATAATAATATTGTTTTCCAAAATATTTTTTTTTAAAAACAAAATCCTGATTAAATACATCTTTATTGAATTGATTTTTATAATTTTCATCAAAATGTTGTTTAATTTCATTATTTGTATCATTTATTAAAAAGTAAAAGTTTTTTCTTCCTCGAATGCAATGTTTTAGATTTAATTTGTCTAATTCACTAAATGTATACAATTTAGAGATACGACCTTCTTTTTTTCCATAAAGGATATAATGGCGTAATGGGTTCATACCATTTTTTTTGACATCAACATATTCTGTTAAATACCATTTTGTATCAAAATGAGGTGATGGATTTAAATCTTGTGTAGCCCAATTTTCAAGATAGTATATAATAGGATCAATATCTTGAGAAATACCATATTTTTCACGAAACCAACCTTCATCGAATAAATCAGAATTTTTAAGTAGATTATAATCAAATTTAGAATAGATATTATCACCACATTATATAATTAAGTTAACATTATATTCTTTAGTACTACAATTATATGTTAGTTCAATTAACTTAGCAATCATTAGTTTATTATGGAGCATCATTTTTTAAAAATTCAAGAAGTTCTTTTTTATTTTTTTTATTAATAGATTTATTGTTAAATTTACGGCCTTCATCAAATCCATTACACACATAATGTAATTCTGGTGAAAAATATTTGCAGAATTTACCCTTTGAAATATCAGGATATTTGTTAAGATAATAATTAGAATCAAAATAATCAGAATCTTTAAAAGAATTATAAAGTCTGATATTTGTTTTAATTTCATTTGGTTTAGATTTAAATATAATATATACATATGATAAATAGTTAGAAAACTTTTTACTTGATTTAAATTTTTCATTATTTTTAATATCCGAATTCTCTCTTTTGTTTTGACTTTCAAAACTATCTTGCATATTATTATCTGTAGAATATTTGTTATCTAAACTTTTTGAATCCTTCAAATTGATATTATTTTGTTTTTCTTTTAATATTTTTAGTTGATTATTTGCATTATTTAATTGATTTTGGGTGTTTTCTAATTTTTCTTTATTTTCTAAAAAAGTAGATTCTAAATTGATTAACCTATTATTAACTATTTCAATTTCATAATCTTTATCTTTAAGTTTTTTGTTTAAAAGATGCATCTCTTTTTCTTTAACCATGATTTTATCATCTTTTGATTTAGCTTCATAAGTTTTTGATTCTAATTTAGATTCAATACTTTTGATTTGTGTTTCTTTGAGACTCATCTGACTTTCAACATTGTAAATTTGAGAATCTTTATATTTCATTTCATCATTTTTAATTTTCAACTGATTTTCATAATTAGTGAGTTCACTATCTTTCTTTTTTATTTCAGATTTAAATTCATCAACCATCCCTAAATCGTCTTTAAGTAGGTTCATTTCACTAACATACCTTAAAAGAAAACTATTTTCAATAAATTTATCAGACAAATCACTTGGAGTATAATCTGATTCTGTTGATTCGCCGAGAATACTTTCAATTTTAATGTTTGTATCATGAGAAGGTTCATAAATAAGTGTAATTCCTTCTAAGGGATTAATTTCTAAAACTTTTAATGATAAATTTTCCTTTAAAAAATCTTCAATAGCTGTTAAGACCCCATTTTTTGGAGTATCTTGATGAATTGCATGGCAAAAACCATCTTTAATCATTGTTTGTTTGGTTTCATCCCCATCTTTATAAATAACCGGTAAATCATTACAACATTCATTTTTGTATTCCTTTGGGATTTTATTTGGATTAATATATGAATCCCTACGTTTATGAGGATATTTATTATTACAAACAAAAACAAGTGGGAAATTTGGATTGTTCTTTTTAATTAAATTAAGTTCATTATAAACAGTATACCAATTCGGGTCATCATTTATAAATATTGCATCAAAAGGTTCGAGATTTGGTAAAATATTTAAAGTATCATCATTAAAATGTTTAATATTTCCGTCTAAATAATTTTCATCTAAATCATCAATTCCACTAATTAAATTCCGAATATTAATTTTAGAATCTATGGAATATAATGAATAATGATTATTAATACAATATGAAATTATTTCATTCATTAAAAGTTCATTTGATAACCCAATTACCAATACCTTTTTTACCTCAAACCTACTTAAAAAAGTAGGAATTATACATAACTCAAAAAAATTAAACATAAAATCCCTTTACTATATTTTAAAATGTTAATATTATATTATTTATGGGCATTATAATATATAATACTTTTACTAATATAAATTCTTTGAGCTAATTTAATAAATGGGACTCTCAAATTGTTAAGTTGTGATTTATTCATTTAATCAATCATTTCTGCACATTAATATGTCTTCTATCCTCATTATCCCATAAACTCTTTTTCCCAAGTTTAAGAGATTATTACTATTGAAAATTATTTTAATTTATTATTTATTGATTTTAATTTATTCCCATAACCATTTTAAAGAATTTTAAGTGATAATATAGATTGATAACTACTCATAAAATTCAATTAAATAAAAACAATAGAATTCTTAGAATATTACTATAAATTATTTGATGTCAAAAAAAATAATTAATTAATAATCCCATAACGCTTTCTCATATCCTAATTTTTCTGCTAATTCAGGTTCCCATTGATTTTTTTTAAACATATACTCATAGACACCTCTTTCTGTTTCTCTCAATTTTTTTGTTGCTGCTTGGTGTTTATGATAAACAAATGCTCCCGGAGCCTGGTAAATTTTTAATTTTAAAATATGTCTTACAAAATCTGAAAAAATCCTATCTGACCGATAATGTCTACCTAATTCTGAATCCAAACCTAAAGTCTTTTTATAAACATCACGTTTAATATATGTGCAGAAAAATGGGGCGAAATTCAATTCTAATAATTCCCCATCATGAAATACTGGTACATTAATAATATTATGATGTGCTCTTGAAGGAGTAGTATCACATACAAAATCAATATTTGCATATGGTACATGTGCAAGCATAGTTTTATTTCCTGCGGATAACATTTCATGAGGTACAACAATACCACAATCAGGAATAGAATAAGCACAATGTTGCATATGACATAAGGCACTTTTGGTTAATATCGCATCATTGTTTAAAAGTAATATGTCTGAATTATAATCAGATAATGTTATTCCTTGTTCAACTGCAAAAGTAAATCCATAATTAATATTATTTGAAATTAGATGTATTGTGCCCTCTGAACTTAAATCAAATAAAAATTTTTTAACATCCTCACTAGAATTATTGTCAACAATTATTATATCAACCATGTCTCCAAATCCAAATGATAAAATTGAATTTATACAATTTTTGAGTTCATTTAATGATTCATAATTAGGTATAATGATGCTCACTTTTTTATTAAGCGAATCCATATGATTACATTTTATTTTATTCCTTTCCCTAACATTTTTTACTAAATCATAATTGTTAGACCTGTTAGTGAGCCTATCATTAGAATCATGTTCATAATACTTTGAAAGTAAAACTGGAACCGAGTATAATTTAAAATTATTACTAATTTTTAATATAAAATCCCAATCAGCCATCTTCATCAATTCATTATCAAAACTAATATTAATTTTTTTTAATATACTTGATTTATGGCAAAAAGAATTTAAATCTATATAATTATGATTGTGTAATAATGATTTATTATATGAACCAAAACGTACTGCATGAGATTTTGAACCAAAATTTTTGTATAGTAACTGGCCAGAATACAATGCATCAGCATCAGGTAATTTAATAAATGCACCAACCATTGTTTCAATAAATTTTGAATCCCATTCATTATCGGAATCCAAATACATTATAATTTCCCCATTAACTTTTGTTAAAGCATAATTACGTGCAAAAGAACAACCTTTATTTTTATCATTTGAAAATATACGTATTCTATCATCATCAAAAGAATTTAATATACTTACTGTATTATCAGTGCACCCATCATTTATAATTATTAATTCAAAATTAGAATATGATTGATTTAAAATTGAGTTGATAGCATTTTGGATAAAATTTTCTTGATTGTAAGTTGGCATGATTATAGAGACTAATGGGTTATAGGTGGTATTTGATAAAATTTTTCTTAAATATTTACCAATATGATCCATAAATGCGAAAATCCTTTTATCTTCATTTGAAAAAGGTGATTTTATAATCGGCGAGGTATAAGAATTAGCTAAAAACTCTTGAAAATTAATAAATTCTTTCATTTTGGTTAATCTTTTATTTTGATTTTTTAAAGAAACATTACTCTTTTTCAATTTTTTATTTTTTCTCTTCAAAGAAGATATTTCCTTTTTTAAAGACGAATTTTCTTTATTTAAAGATGAATTTTCTTTATTTAAAGATGAATTTGCATTATTTAAACTTAAAACTTCCATATTTAATTTTTCATTAACTTCTTTCAGATTTATTAAATTATTCCTCAAAATTTTAGATTTATCAATTAAACATTTATTTTTTATATTTAAACTCATAACATTTTCTTTTAAATATCCATATTGTTTTGATTGATCTTTTTTAGTTTCTTTACGTTCATTAATCTTCAAAATAACAACCCTATAATTAACTTTTAAAAATTGATATAAATTTTAGAAATTTTCATCATCACATTATTTTAAATATTTTAATATTATATTATATCTCTTTAAATATAAAACTTTTATTAAGTGAAACAATATACTTAAAATTGTTAGAACATGAAAAATAAAAAAAATCGTACAAATTTTTGAAAGAATTATCGTTGAACTAATTAAATATATATTTATGTATTGCCAAATATTATATTAATTATATTTAAATGAATAGGTAATTAAAATGTCTAATGGGAATTATAGTAAAGATTCATTATTAAATGAAAAAAAAATAAAAGATATTTTAGAAGATTTACAAGATTACATTAATCAAACCAAAAATAATAATCAAATGTTGAATTTAATTAATGAGCATTTTGAATCAAATAAAACTATCAAAAATGAAAATTTTAACATCACTGAATTCACACAAATAATTGATGAAAAAAATCAGGAAATTATCTATCTATCTGAAAAAATCAAAACATTAACAGAATACATATCAAAAAATGATACGCCATTTAAAATATTTAAAAATGAGATATCAACTAATGAAAAAACAATCCACAATCTAAAAAGTGAAATTACTGGATTAAATGAAATTTTATCACGCAAACAAAAACAAATTGAATTTTTAAATAGGGAAAATAATATTCTTAAATCTAATTTTGAGCTCAATATGGATAATATTAAATCTTTAAGAAAAGAAATTGAAATTTTAAAATCTATTATTGATGAAAAAAACCGAATAATTAAGTCCTTGGAAAATAAAAATTAAGATAATTAATTTAGATTTATATAACATAACACAAAATTTAGGTTGGTTTTAATTTGAATAATAAAAATTTGTCTAATGAAATTGCTTCTTTAAAAAATAAGATTAAGAGATTAAATAAAGAAAATAAATCCCTTAAGAATAATTTTTTTAATTTTCAAGAATTTCTTACTAAATCATATATTTCTCCAAGATTCAATGCACCGTTTTCAAATGAAGAAAAACAGGCTTTTGTATTTATGGATTATTTAAGCGAATATTTAAGGAACATTCCATTAAATAACGATTATCATCCACTAGTATCTGTTATAATGCCCACATTTAATAGAAGAACCTCCATAGAATACGCATTAACTTCTGTTCTAACTCAAACATATGATAATTTTGAACTTTTAATTATTGATGATGGCAGTACAGATGGTACAGTTGAATTTTTAAATACAATCCCTGATGAAAGACTTAAAATATTAAGTCATGGTGAAAATAAAGGATGTTCCTTTTCTAGAAATTATGGTCTAAAAAATGCGAAAGGAGATATTATAATGTATTTAGATTCCGATAACACTTGGGATCCAAGATATATTGAAGCTATGGTTGGTGCATTTTTTGAATTGCCTGATGCAGATGCATTGTATTGTGGACAATATTTAATTAGAAATTTTAGTTCAGAACATCCCTTTGGGGTTCGTTTTTGTTCATTTAATAAGCTTTTATTACATAACCATAATTTCATTGACTTAAATTGTTTTTGCCATAAGAAGGAAATTATAAATGATATTGGGGCATTCGATGAAACCTTGTGGCGATTAGTTGATTGGGATTTAATTTTAAGGATAAGTAATACTTTAAAAATATATTCAGTCCCAGTTTTACTTTCTAATTATTATGTACATAAATTTGAAAACAGAATTTCAAATATGGAATTTGATTATGAAGCTGCATGTGAAATACTTTTAAATAGAAATAAGATACCTCATAAAGAATATAATCCTCTTGATAAAAAAGTTAGCATTATATTACCCAATCATGGATCATTAAATGAACTTAAAACATGCTTAAATTCAGTATTT
Organism: uncultured Methanobrevibacter sp.; assembly: GCA_902771225.1. Taxonomy (GTDB): domain Archaea; phylum Methanobacteriota; class Methanobacteria; order Methanobacteriales; family Methanobacteriaceae; genus Methanocatella. The sequence continues at coordinate 28,342 of CACXWH010000014.1, forward strand.
TCTTGTAATCTTGGAGACATGGCCGATGTCATTGTTATTGATATTAATTCTAACACAGAAGTTGTAGAATATCTTTTAAATCTGGAATTGGAAGGAAAAATTAAATTGATACTTAATTGTCTTAATCATGGTTTGGATTATACAATTAAAAAGGGTATTATCAAATCTGATTCAAACTCAGATTTATTATTTATAAATACTGGAACTACTTTAATAAAGGGAGCTATCGAACATATGCAAAAGTCTGCTTATGACCTTCCAGATTGTGGTTTAGTTGTACCACATATGATGACAACGAATGAACAAGATGTGCATGATTTCCAAATTCCGTATGCTCATCCAGAATTGGAGTCCGATTCAATACCTTCATTAAATCATAATAATGTAAAAAATTTACCGATATTCCATGACGGAGGCACATTAGAATTAAATTTCGCACCATTATTTGGAACATACATTAAAAGAGAAATTTATAATAAGATAATAAGTTTGAATCCTAATTTAAATATACATAAATTCTTCGATTATACATTTTCTGATATTATCAACTATATGTTGAATTTAAAAATTTATCAAATCCCTGATGCTTATATTTATCAAAAATATGTTGATATGAGTATGTTTGAAGTAAGTGAAAAAGAATTGAATTATATTTATAATAATGATGAATTAAAAAACAATCCTACTCAAAAGTTAAATCATAAATATCCCCTATGGGATTTTTAATGGAATAATAATAAATTATTTAATCATTTATGTATAATAATTAAAATGATTTTAATCTAACATCATTATTTTCGCTAATATAAATTTTTACTTTCATATTATCAATTGTAAACAATTTTTCATTGAAATTTATTAAATGGTCTTTTCTAAATCTAACATTTTTCTTTATTTTACCGTCATTATTAAAAATTGTTAGAAAAAGAGAATATGAGGACCTTTGATCCAAGAAAAATTCCCACTCCAATTCAAAAGCTGTTTTTTCCTCATTTTGAGTTAAATATATTAATTCCTCTGTTGAATCCTTACGTATCAACATTTTAAAATTCTTTTTAATAGTATCTTTATTTTTTATTAAAATTTTTAGTTTATCATCATCAAAATCGATTTCAAAGTCCTTTTCTAAATTTTGAGTAATTAAAGAAAGTTGTCCAATTGAATTAATAACTGGTATATTATTATCCACTTTACAAATTATTTCTTTAATTGAAGTTTCATTAAGATGTATTTTATTAAACTTCTCATTTTTATAATTAGCTTTTAAAAAGATTGTATACATTTCAAAGCTAGATAAATCCGATGATAAAATTTCAAGAGTATATTTTATATTTCCATTTTCTTCAATCTTATTAAAATCAAATGTTTTCACATTATCTTCTAAAATATCATTAAAACTAGTAACACCACTTAAAACAAGTTGTAATTTTTCAATTGATAAATATTTTGGAATGGTCACATCTGAAAATATAATTTTATCTGAAGTAAAATTTAATTTACCAACATTTACAAATTGTTCCATTAAATATTTAACTTTAAATAATTTATCAGGGACAGGCACATCAGGATTTCTAAATAATGGTAATTTCCAATAACTATTATTATTTTCATCACATATTTCCCTTTGATTCTTTAAACTTAACCTCAGCAATTCTTTAAGTTCATTTCTATAATTATTAATAATTAAATAAGCATAAATATTATCTATCAAATTCAAATCATTTTCATAAATATTTTCAAATTTACTTTCCTGGTCTTTTAATAAAATTCTCACTCTATTAAACAGGATATCTTCAAATTCCGCACTATTTAAAACTCCCTTTATAGGTACTAAAATTCTTCTTAGCAAAATTTTAAAATAAACATCACAAGAATCAATAAAATAATCTAAATCCAAATCATAAGAATCTAATCTATTAATATAATTATCAGTATTTGCCCTGCTCGTACTCAAAGAGCTTTTAATTTGTCTCCACAAATAAACACAATCGGGAATGATTGCTATTTTATTAGCATATGTATAAGCCATATGCGAAAAGTACCTATCAGCATAAATCATTCCTATCGGTAATTTTATATCATTTTTTATTAATAAATCTTTTCTAATTATCTTATTCCAATAAAAAGCATCCTCAAATATTTCTGGAAAATTATTTATGTCCGTTATAACCTGTTCTTTTCTCCAAACATAATTTTCACGAAAATCAAATTCGATTTGCGAATTTCCCACTATAAAATTAGCTTTTCCGATACAAATATCTGCATCTTCCAGTTTAGCTTTTTTGTATAACTTTTCATAAGCATAATTAGGTATAATATCATCATTATCCACTAAAATAATATATTCACCATTAGCTAAACTTATTCCTAGATTTGCACTAGTTGCTAATCCTTCATTTACTTTTTTATCAATTACACGAATATTATCATATTTTTCTTCAAATCGTTTGCAAACACTTAAACTATTATCTGTACTGGCATCGTTTATTAATAATATTTCTAAATTATCTAACGTTTGATTAACTAAAGAATATAAACACTTTTCTAAATATGATCCACCATTATAAACTAAAACAATCGCAGTTAATCCATATGTTTTATTATCATTATCCATATTTGAATAAATAACATTGAAATTATTCATGATTATTCTCCCCCAAAAATAATGTTAATAACTTCTTCTGAAGCATTTCCATGACCTAATCCACAGAATTTTTTATAAAATTTATTATATTGATTAGCATATTCTTTTTCTACATCAGTTATATTTCTTATACATCTAATTAATTCATCTTCATTATATATTTCAGGACCGGGCAAACTCTCTTTAACTTCAGAATATAAACCCCTTAAAGAGGAATATTTTTCAATATCCGGCACATAAAACAATATTGGCTTTTTAGAATGTGCAAAATCAAAAAATACTGATGAATAATCGGTTATTAAAATATCGGAAATTAAATATAAATCTGCGATATCATCATAATTAGATAAATCCATTATCACATTTTTCACTTTTTCTGATAAATCTAATTGTCTTAAAATTGAATAATGTAATCTTATTATAATTATATAATCATTACCCAAATTTTCGCAGATTTTTTCTAAATCCAAAACATGAGAATATTTTTTACGGTCGTGTTCATCAACTTCATAATCCCTAAAAGTAGGACAATATAAAATAATTTTTTTATTAGAATCAATATGTAATTTATCTTTAATTTCTTGTTCTTTAATAGATGTATCTTCATAAAAAATGTCATTAGCAGGATATCCTTTATTAATAATTGGACCATCATATTCAAATGACCGTTTAAAAATATCTTTTGCATAATCACTTGGAGACAATAAATAATTCCAAGTACCAACTTCTCTACTAATACTTCCTTTAGTGACATTTTTATCAGTCGAATTGATATCAGTACCCATACGTTTATAAGGAGTTCCATGAGTAGTGTGTATATGAATTACATTTTCATTTGGTTTCAATATAGGGAAACTAATATTGGTTATCCAATAACTTGAAGCACGCAACATGTCAAAATAATGCTCTGATCTTCTTTTGATAACAACTGGATTTCCAGGTATTTTTAATTTTTCTTTATTATATGCCCAAACAAAGTCATATTTTTCATCCAATCCTAACTCTAGCATTTTTTCATAAATATATTTTGGTTGTCCTGAATAGAATCTTGCCATGAAACTTTCAAAGAAAACAGTTTTTTTAACATATTTTTTAAGATTATTTTTTAATTTATTTATTTTATCCCCTTTTAAAATACGAGTTCCTAAGACATTATCCGAAATGTTTTTTAGTCGAATAGCAACTTTAAAATTTTTAATTAAATCAGTGGCCCGATATTTAAAATTAATTTTTGAACTAAATTTAACTATGTCATCATATTTTTCAAAATTACAGATTAATGATTTTTTATCAACATCGTTTTGATTTAGAAACATTATAAACTCAACGGTTTCAAAATTCAAGTTTTTCAATAATTCAATTTTGCCATTCACTATTAAATTTTCATTTTTATTAATAACATCGATGTCTCTGACTATAAAATTAGCTTTTTGATGTTTGAATGCAACATAATGGTCTGCAGTTTCATATGGGTCAAAGATTATACTATTTTCTTTATCAATTAATATTTTATTATTATTTTGGGCATTGAAGTTAATTCTAAATAAAAAATCTGTATCGAATGTACTTAATTGAACATAAGAATCATAAATTCCAGATGTGCCAAATTTCATCAAGTCATTTCCATTTAATTCAACTTCATTATTTTTTATTTCTTTTAAAATTCTCTTCCCGGAATTTCTATGCTTTATCATTAAACTAGTTTTATAAAAAATTTCTAATAAATCACCCTGTTGAAAATTAGAAATCTTATTTTTTTGTCTGAATAGTAATTTATTATTTTTTTCAATAAGATCAAAAGAAAAATTATTATTGTATTCTTTATCAAAAAATTCATTGATATCTTTAATAATTGTGTTATTTATTTCCCATAAAATTAATCTAGATAAAGCGGGGTGTTTAAAAATACCATCATCAGGATAATAATTATTAAATTTGAAAAGATAATTTAAAATAATATAATAAATAAATGGATTAATATCATATTTTTCAATTTCGGGATATAACTTTAAAAAATTATTTAATTTAAATTCATGAAAAGGATTACACTTTTCATAAATTCCCAGTGTTAAATAGTGCTTTATTGAATCAAAAGTATCTGTATTTAGTTTATATTTTAACATATAATTTTCTTCATTGAACAAAAATGATTCTTTAATAAATTCATATTGTTCATCCAATGTTTTTGGGATAGTTAAAATATTCCCATTTAAACCTTTTAAATTTTTATTAATATCATAATCATTTGAGATTATTAAATCATATTTCATAATCAAGTTTTCTTGAATTTCTAAATCATGAGTATTATTAGGAGCATAAATAATTTTTGTGCCATTAATACTTGAATATTCAAAAAGTAATTTAATATTTTTTAAATCTAAACTACAATTTATAAATAAAACATCGAAAATTACTTCTGATTTGATTAAATCTTCAACCATTAATTCATCGAGATTATAATAAATAAATCTATCATCGATTAAATTACAATAAAATAAGAGTTCATAAGGTGTATCATTTGCAAATAAACCTATCTTTACATTATTGTTATAATTATTATTTATTTCAGATATTTTAGTTATATCCTTAATTTTCAAGTAAATACCTCCACAAATAAAAAAATTAAATATAATTAATATATTTATATGTGGTTACATTTAAGTAATTCGATTGATTACATATATTTAATGATTTGAATAATTATTTTTGCTCTATTTTTATAAATAGAATTATAATAAAATAAAGTAACATTAAAGAATTTATTCAATTTAATGAAAAATAAGTTACTGGAAAAAATTGCTGATTCAAACATTTATCATATTATAACATGCACATAATATTTTTTTATTGTAATCCATGAGAAAATCCATAAATAAAGAAATAGATTCGTTCACAAAATTCCACTTACAAGAATTATGAATTAAATATTACAACAATGCCCAATGTTATGTACTAAAGGAATCTGGAAAATACCACATAAAAAAATATTTAATGAATGGAACTATATGGAAGTGCAAACTTTAAAAATAAAGAAACAAAAATTAAAGATGTATCATATAATATTTACAGACCAATTCAAGTATTTAAAAGGATATTTTCTACAAAGTTTTTATATCTAAATGTGATTGTAGGCATATTATATCACAAGAGTACTCAAAAACAACTCCACACAATCCTTAGAAATTAAATATCATCACCCATAATTGATAAATTAAAAATATAGATTTATATAATATATGTTTTATATATTATAATCATAGGTAATTTACATGACCAAAAAAAGCAAAAACTTTGATAATGTAACTGAAGAAATTGAAAACTTTCCTAAGGATTTAAATTTTGAAAAAAATACTAAAAATCAAGATTTTGATATTGATAATAAATTAAATATATATGATAACCAAATTAATTATTTAAATCAAGAAATTATTGATTTTAAAGAAATTATAAGTAAAACAAAAGAATATTTATTATTAGAACTTGAATCTAACTTAGATAAACATAAACAAATTCAACTTAAAAATGAAAATAAATACGAAGAATTAATTATTCTTCTAAAAAATGACAACAATGATAAATTTTCTTCACTAAATGAAGAAATTGGTAAACTTAAACAAATCATTATTGGAAAAAATGAATTAATAGAAATATTAAAAAACGAAAAAAATGAATCATATGATGAGATTAGTTTATTAAATGAAAAAATAAATACTATTATTAAATCAAAGGATGCTGAAATTAATAAACTTAATGAAGAAAAAAATATTGAAATAAATAATTTATCAA
>CACXWH010000015.1 GCA_902771225.1 uncultured Methanobrevibacter sp.
CAGCAACCGGATCATCAGCTTCTGCCTGAACAGGCTGAACATTATCTCCACCAGCAGCATTTCCATCAGCAGCCGGTGCAACATCAACTGCAGCAACATTATCCGCTGCAGCAGCATCAGCAGCAGCATCTTCAGCGCTTACAGCACCTAAAGTTAATGACAAAGCCATTAACACAATAAATATATAAAATATAGATTTTTTCATTAAAAACACACCATTATTTTGTTATATAATCAATTTTCAAATTGACTTAAAATATTATGCATAACATACAACCAATATTAAAACTGATTCTATATATTAATAAAATAGTATCTTTTAGTATATAAATTAATATGATTTTTTTCCAAATAAACTGCAAATAATTCATATAAAAATCTATTCGATATAATTTTATTCAGAACAAGTAGAATATATTGTACAAAATTCATTTTTTCAAAATTACATGTAAACATTAATAAATTTGTATAATTGCCTGTGAAAATTATTATATAAACATGCGAATATACGGTGAAAAAATTACTTATAAAAATATATTGTAATTTATAATAATCTATTCGAGCAAAAAAATTTAACTTTTTTGGGCTTTGTAGAAATCCTATCTGATTTTTGCAAAAATTTTTAAAATCTATTTTTATTTCTATTTTTACTTAGAATCTTTTGAAATAATCTAATTATTATGTATTCATATTTACACTTGAAATTCAGATTGATTAGAAAAAATAAGCAGTATATATGAGTAAAAAAACCTTTTACTCATTTTAAGAATTAAAATAAGATATTTTCATCACATATTGTTTTAATTTCCTAAATGCAACTATTAAAAATGATGAAAGAATTAAAATAATAACTGCCGCCAATATTATAGAAAGTTCCGTGAATACAAAATTATCATAGAATAAAAATATCAATAAAAAACTGAAAGGTATTAAAAACCATTGAAGAAGATATATGGTAGTGATATTTTTACTTAAGAAAGTAAACATTCCTCTAATCTTTTCAGGTAAAAACTTAGAAATCCAATGACAAAAACCTAAATTCCCATGAATATAAATTAAACAAAATACCGCATCAAGAGTTGTCATGAAATAATAGGAACATTCATTAGATAAAAAAGCATTTGGAATCATAGTTGTGGAAACAAAAAATAAAATTGATACTAATAAAAAAATTGGCCAAAATTTAAAGAATTTGTTTTTATCAAGACATCGGCTAAAGTAATCTCCATATAAAATACCAAAAGCCGGGAAAATAAACCAATTAAACAAAGGAAAATATGAAAAATCAATTTTAGTTCCTATAAAATAACCGATAAATATGTTCATCATTGGATTATTAAAATCCATGTTCCTTAAAAAGCTTCCAAAAACAGACATCAAAATTGCAATAAACAATATTTTTTTATAAGAAAAATTAAATTTCTTAAAAATAGCTAATAAAATCAAAGATAAAGCAGCAAAAGCTAAAATATCATTTACAAATATTATTAAACCACCATAAATATCCAATATATCCCATTCATTTATAAAAAAGCCAGCGATAAAAAAGGGAATTAAAAATTTTATAATATTAATAAAATAATCAGCAAACAACAAACGTATTGCTCTTTTAATCATGAGCACAGGTTGTGATTTTCTAGAAAAAACTATTCCAACACCCATACAAAACATGAAAACCGGAGCTGCACAGGGTTCCCCTAAAATAAAATTAACAAATGTCTGAAATACACTAGAAGTAGAATCTGAAATAAAATACGAAATTAAAAGACAATGAGATAAAACCATAAATATTATAGAAAATGCTTTTGCAATATCCAATTCTACTTGTCTACTTGTATTAACTTTATTCTTGTCAAACAATACTACCATATTTATTAATTAATGGAAATTATATTTAAATATTCCTATTTTATTGAACAAAAGTGCATAATAGTTTCAATACCTACACCAGATATATCCTTACAGCTTGTCCACTATTTAAAGTATCATCCAAACCGTCAGATTTTGCTAATCTACATTTAGCCATGAAATTAACTAAAAAAATAAAATAAATAATAAAAATAGATTTTAAAAAAAATTGCAATAATCAAAAAGGATTTCTACAAAGCTCTTTTTTGTAATAATTCTGCGTTAATTTACAATTACTCAGACACTTACTGCAACCTAATCCTGATTTAAATTGTTCAATTACATATTGGCTGCATGAATCAATATCAATTATATCACTTCGATTAAGCCGTGAATTCCATTTTGCAGGATTGATAGCTTCGACAGGACATGCTTTTTGACATTCCTCACAATCATCGCAGAATGAATCGGTTATAGCTTTTCCAGATTCCAAAGGCATATCCGTTAAAATTCCCAGAAGAACCACAGCAGAACCATATTCTTCACATACAAAAAGAGCTGATCTGCCTATCCAGCCTAGACCTGATTTGGTTGCAAGAGTTTTATAGGGCATTTTTGAAAGCAGTTTTTCCATGTTACATTCATTTCTCTTCATTGTTAATGCAAAAGCATCATACCCATTATCCTTTATCATCTGTTCTGCTTTAATTGATATTTCTGTCAGCTTATCCAATTCCTCATGAAAAATGTCCCAATATTTTCTAAATTCATCATCCAGTAAATTTTCAATAGCTTCTTTTGGCAGTTTTAAAACAAGAGAAATTGCATTATTTAGATTTGGAAAATCATCAATATTTACACTGCAATATCCAACTTTTGAGACTCCTTCATCAATTAAATATTTTCTTAAAAATTCCCCATCAATCATTATCTAATAATTTTTATGGCGTCATATTTAAATATAATTAAATCTAAAATAAATATAACAATAGTTATTTGTTTGAAAATAATTATCTGAAGTTTTTTTAGGTATACCTAAAAAAAACAAAACATTTATATACTAGTTCTTACAACATTATTAAATAGTGATGTGGAAAAACACATTGCTTAAACATAATTAGTCAAAAAAACTAATACAATCTCCAAAATTAAATTATTTGAATTAGTTTCCACAATTTTCTAATTCAAAAACAAACACGGAAAAATCTGCCAAAATTTTCCAAAAAAAAACAAGTCAATAGGTGTTTAAACAACCTTAAACACCTATTTATTATCTCTCATTTTAAAAAAAATAAAAAAATCAAAATTATTTATAATTTTGAGCTCTTTGTTCGAAATGTGCTTTAGGATATCCGCAAACAGGACATTGTTCAGGTGCATTAGGACCTTTTAAGATAAAACCACAGTTTTCACATTTCCATTCAACTGCTTCTTCTTTTGCAAATACAGTTTCGTCTTCAACAGTAGCAAGTAAAGTTCTATACCTTTCTTCATGCTCTTTTTCAATTTCACCAACTTTTTCAAACAAGAAAGCAATTTTAGCAAAACCTTCTTCACGAGCTGTTTCAGCAAATTCCTTATACATTGATGTCCATTCTTCGTTTTCACCGTCAGCTGCAGCATTCAAGTTAGTGATAGTGTCTGGTATTTCTTCATCGTGTAACATTTTATACCAAATTTTAGCATGTTCTCTTTCATTTTTGGAAGTTTCCATGAAAATATCATGAATTTGAACATATCCTTCTTCTTTTGCTTTTAAAGCAAAGTATTGGTATTTAGTGTGAGCTTGGGACTCACCAGCAAATGCCGCTTGTAAATTTTCTTCAGTTTTAGAACCTTTTAAATCAGTCATAATATACATCTCCAATATTATATATTAAAGTTCTTTTATAAAAAAATAATGATTTTTCATGAATTTTAGAAAAAATTCAAATATGCTAAAAAAGTAATTGAAAAATCTGTAAGAAAATGTGAAATATAAGAAACAAATACATTTTTAGTTTTTATATAAAGCAGCAAGTGAAATACAGAACCAAAACCCTGAATAACAACAGCTACAATAACAGATGATGAAAATACATGTAATAATCCAAAAATAACTAATGTAAAAAACATTGAAAAGATTATGGAGAATTTACGATTTTTTAAAAACTTAAATAGTAATGTTAAAAATATCAAAAGTAGAATAATCTTAATCAATTCCTCACCCATCATTGAAAATAGCAAAGTAACGAAGTCATTAAATAAATTAATAGTAGGATATGATTCTGAAAATCCATCAAGCCCCATAAATTGAAATATATAACCCATAAGGGTAGAATAAAAGACATATACAAAAACCATAAGAATAGCCAAACCAATATCTTTTAAACTTGGTTTTCTGAATAATGCATTAAAATCCCAATTAAGAAAATATAATAATGGAACAAGCATTATTAATGCAAATAAGAAAGGACCAATATATGGGATATTTAAATAATATGGAATAAAGGCTAAAAAAATTGAAAAAATTAAAATAAATCCTCCCAACAGGGATAGTTTTGGATTATCATTATAAAATGGAAAATCAGCACCTTCATCTTCAAACTTAAAAAAATCCATTTTTTCACCTAATTAAAATCTTCTAAAAGAATAGTCATCAACTCTTCATCACTAATATCCAAATCGTCAGCCAATCTATTGGCCTGAGCAGTTAAAACGTTTTCAAAAATATTTCTGATCTGGCGAGCATTTGAAAAATTGTCTCCACGAGTATTGTAAATATCCTCACATAATCCTTTAAGATACTCATCTGCCTTAGAATCCAATTTAAGACTTGAATTTTCACACATGCTTAGGAATATGCCATACAACTCTTCAGGATTATAATCTTCAAAGAAAATATATTTATTAAATCTTGACTCCAATCCAGGATTTGAATGGATGAAATTATCCATCAACTTAGGATATCCTGCAACAATAACAATCAAATCGTCACGATGATCTTCCATTGCTTTTAAAATAGTATCAATAGCTTCCTGGCCATAAGCATCATCTTGGCTTTTTGGAGCTAAAGTATAAGCTTCATCAATAAATAATATTCCTCCCATTGCACTTTGAATAACTTCCTGGGTTTTAATTGCAGTTTGTCCAAGATAACCTCCAACCAAACCACTTCTATCGGTTTCAATTAAATGGCCTTTAGATAAAATTCCCAGTTTGGAATATATTTTTGAAAGCAATCTTGCAACAGTTGTCTTGCCTGTACCTGGATTTCCTGAAAATACCAGATGAAGAGACATTGGAGGCTGCTTCATTCCACGCTCCTGTCTGATTTTTCTAATTTGAATCAAATTGACAAGTGAATTAACTTCTTTTTTAACAACTTCCAGACCAACTAACTTATTTAATTCTTCAAGCAAATCATCCAAACTTTCTTCATCTTCAGGAGAATTCATTTTTTGAAAAGTTCCTTCATCTACTTTATCATCACACAGCAATATGTCTGCAACAACATCAGGCCTTTTTCTAGATAATTCCTTATAGAAATCATCGTATTCTTCATCCCCATCTATTGCCAGATTAATCCACTCTTTAGCATTTGCAATGAAATTTTCATGAAAATCTCCAGAGCTTTCACAATCGGTCAATAATTCCAATACTCTGTTAACATGATCTTCATTAAAAGGTTCCTTATAGTTGCCCGTCGGATAATCTCGCTTAAATTCTATGATATGGTGGGCTAAACTGTTCATGAATTCATCTAAAATCCTATAACATTTAGGTTCTGTGGAATCATCACATTTAAGATAAGATTTAGCAAGATTTCTGTATATTTCAAATAATTTATCAGTATATCCTTTTAAATTCCTGGCTTCCAGAAAATCCCTGTGGAACAGATCATTTTCATAGAATAATTTAAATGAAAAAGGCAGATGATTCATCAAGTCTTCATCAAGATTCTTAACCAGCATCAAATACAGTTGTGATAAATCATAATCCAGTTTCAAAACATTTTTTATGAATGCCAATTTATCTTCGGAAAAGGAATCTCCTTTAACAGCAATGAATGTTAAAAAATCAGCCAGATCTGTTTGTACCATGTCTTTAACCAAACTGTTATCTGATTTGAAATCTGCAAGAATTGGGGTTATGTTTTTATCATATTCCCCGCGGTTATCAATCAAATCACAATATTCAAACAATTCTTCAATTTCTGTTTTGATATCCCCATATTCATCGGCTTGTGGAATCATTTCAAATGAATCATGATTACAATACGGGCAAGTTTTAGCTGTGATATTAACTTTATGGTGACAATTTTCACAGATTTTCCAATTCACTGACAAATTAACACGACCTATGTACTAATTATTAAATTCAATATTAAAATAATTATGGTTGAAAAAATCATTGCTAAACAATACTAAAAATTCATTCCCAATTATTAATAATTTTTATATTATTTAAAAAATAAAGTAATGGCATGGATAGGCAAAGCAAAATTATTAAAACAAGCATTATTGGAATTGTTGTAAACTTAATACTGGTTGCATTTAAGGCCACCATAGGAATTCTAGTAAATTCAATAGCAATTACATTAGATGCAGTCAACAATATGACTGATGCATTATCATCCATAATAACAATTATCGGTGCTAAATTAGCTGGTAAAGCTCCGGATAAAAATCATCCTTACGGTTATGGTAGAATTGAATATTTTTCATCAATAATAATAGCAGTAATCGTATTATGGGCAGGTGTTACTGCACTTCAGGAATCATGGCCGAAAATATTTGCACCGGATGTAACGTCTTACACTACCACATCATTAATCATTATTGCAGTGGCGGTGGTTGTAAAGATTTTACTTGGCAGATATGTCAAAAGTACTGGTGAAAAAATCAATTCGCAGGCTCTTATTGCATCAGGAAGCGATGCATTGTTTGATGCCATATTATCATTATCCACATTGATTGCGGCCATCATCTCTATTTTTTACCATATCAGTTTAGAGGGGATTTTGGGAGTTATCATATCAATTGTAATTATTAAGGCTAGTATTGATATGATTAAAGAAACTGTAGACAGTATGCTCGGTGAAAGAATTGATAAAGAGCTATCCTTAAAAATTAAGAAATCAATTGAAGAAATTGATGGAGTCTATGGTGCATATGACCTAAATTTACATAGCTATGGACCTGAAAATATGCAGGGATCCGTTCACGTTGAAATTGACGATGACCTAACAGCCAGTGAAATCCATACATTAACAAGAGAAATCACCTTAAAAATCTATAAGGAATATTCAATCCCTTTAACAGTGGGAATCTATGCAAGAAACGATGAGTATGACTATATCCGACACGATTTGGAAGAAATTGTATCTCAATATGATGAAGTCCTGCAGATTCATGGTTTTTATGTTTATGAAGCTCAAAAGATTGTAAGTTTTGATATAATTGTTGATTTTGATGCGGACAGGGAAAAGATTAAAGGGAAAATCACTTCAAAGATTAAGGAAAAATACCCTGAATTTGACTATCTCATAATCGATGACTATGATATCAGTGACTGATATTATATTCATTATTTTTTTAATTTTACAATAGAAATATATGTTTAAAATCATATCAAATATAATCTTAAATAACAGTTTTACTACATTATTTTTAAAAATTACGGATTTTAATTAAAAATTAAGTTACATTTCAAGTGTAATGATTTTAATAGAAAAAAGTTAATATTAATAAAAATTCAATAAAATATATATGAATATACTAATAATCGGTTCGGGATCTGTAGGCATAGGAATTGGATGCTCGCTACTATCACAAAATGCAGACATTTCATTTTTAGCAAGCGAAAAGACTGCAAGCAAAATGAAAAAGAATGGAATTAAAAGAACAGGTTTATTTACAAACTATTCATTTAGCCCATCAGAGTTTAGCGTATATGAAACCTATTCACAAATACCTAAAGAATCCTTTGACTATGTAATTGTAGCAAGCAAAACTACCGCAAATAAAGACATCAGCAAAAGACTAGATGAAAACAGAGATATCCTAAAAGACAATTTTACAATAATAATCTGTCAGAATGGATTTGGAAATGATAAAGCATACCTTAAATACTTTAAAGCATCACAAGTATATTGTGCGCGCATTAGCACTGGCTTTACAAGGCCTGAGAGAAACATAAGTGAAGTGACAGTATATACAGAACCAATCCTTTTAGGATCACTTCAGGGAGAAGACATCAGACATTTGCAACCAATAGCCGACAAAATTACCGCATCAGGAATTAACTGTGAACTGACAGATGAACTGGACAAATACCTTTGGGCTAAAATGCTATATAATTGTACATTAAATCCATTGGGCGCTATTTTGGATGTTAATTATGGAAAATTAACTGAAAACGAATATTCAAAAGATATAATGGACAATATAATTGAAGAAATATTTAATGTAATCGATGCAACCCCATATACAACCCTATGGGACACAGCAGATGACTATAAGAATATATTTTACTCAAAACTAGTTCCGGACACATACAATCATTACTCATCAACTCATCAGGATATAAAAAGAAAAATAAAAACAGAAATAGATACATTGAATGGAAAAGTAATAGAACTTGGAGAAAAATATGATGTTGATGTAAGCACAAACAGGCTTATCTACAAATTAATCAAGGCCATTGAAAGCGATTTCTAATTAGCAAGTTTTTCCAAAAGCTCTATTATTCTATTGTTTTGCCTTATCAATTCCCTATTCTGAATTATCAAAATATCCAATTTATCATCATCATTAACTTCTTTAAATTTTGGAATGTCATTAGGCTGAGGTTCACTTTTATGTTGAGGATCAGTTTTAGGTTTTGATGATGTTTTGACACGTGTTGAAAACCTTTCAATAGGAGTTCCCTGTTTTATTTCTGTTTCATCATCAATCAAGCGTGTTCCACAATCTACACAGAAAACATTATCTTCACTATACACTTTATTACAATTCGGACATTTCATCTAAATCACCTTCTATGGGAAAGTAAATACCATGTAAGCAATCTGTTATTTGAATTATCTTGATGTTGATTTTTTTGTGAGACATAATTATAGTTATCATTATCTGAAAGCGTGTCTAAATACTTTCTGTTTTCATGTTCCTTTAAAACCTCATTTAAAAGGCCGTAAAAAGTATCGGATGACATATTGGATTCTGGAGCAGACTCCACAATATGGGAAATATCACCATTTATAGCGTTTCCCTGAAAACAAATACAATAAACAGAATTCTTTACAGGGAAATATAAATAAGATACGTTCTTATCAATATAAGTGTTATACATAGTCAATAATTTAACAGGACGGTCACCAACCATAGAATCCTGTTTAAGCTCAGCAATATTATAGTTTCCACCATAATTACTAACAATATAGTCATCTACACATAAAACAGCAAAAGTCCTGTAATCTTTATAGAAATATTTTGAATTTTGCAAATCTCCATTGGAGTATTGACTAGGAATATCAAATTCAACACCATTTACAGTGACTTTAGAAAAATCACTAGCATAAACACTTCCAATTAAGACAAATACCATTAAAAATAAAATTATTTTTTTCATTATGTAATATTATATTAATATCTTGTATATATAATTAGGTGGAAAAATCCCCTAAAATCCTAAAGACTTATATACTTTAAAGTATTAAAATAGTATTGTTCATATTTTACATACTTTTTTTTATAATATGAACAATGGTGATGGTTAATGATAAGCATTCGTTTGTATTCCTTTAGTGGTGTTTAGGAAGAGAATGCTTATTTGTTTAAAAAATACTTATTCTCATAATTTATTTCAGGTGAAAAAAATGGAAAACTGCGAAAATTTAAAAAATTTAACTGAACAATACATTGAACTTGAAGATAACGGCGCTTCCGAAGAGGAATTGGAAAATTTTGCTCATAAAATTGACCATGCGGTATTTCATGCAGAACTATACATGATAATTAACAAAATAGAAGAAGAAAAAGAAATTGTAGCATTACTCATCGGTGAAGATGAGACAGATGAAAGCTTTTTCATACCTGTATACACCAGTCAAGAAGAAGCAAATAAAGCCATTGAATTTTTCAAGACCCAGGAAGGAAGCGGGGAATTCGAACTTGACAAAGGCAGCGGAGAAGAAATTATTGCAGCATACACAGAAGATGACGATTTTTTAGGTCTTGCAATAAACGCACCGGAAAACGGATTTGTAGTATTCGCTGAAACCGTACATGACTGCTGTGACGAATAGATATGCAACTTAAAGATTATAAATACTATCAAAAAACCTCTGAGGGTGGATGTACAAGCCAAATAAAAGATTTTATAAATTTATATATTGAAATCTTAAAAAAAGTTAAAAAAGAATCAGCTTCAGAGCTTGATGGAGTTAAAATTAATATTAAAAGAAGCTACCCTGAAGAAGTCTATTTAACATTAGTGGATGAAAAAAATCAGCCAATAAGACTTACATTAACTGAAAAAAGCACTGAATACATCATTCCAATTTTTACAGATGTGTGTGAATATGATGAAGGCAGCGAAAAATTATCCAAATTATTCCTTGATGAATTCAAACAAACAGTAATTACTCCATACGATATAAAAAAATTAGGTGAAGATGATGAAAACTTCAAAGGAATTGTCATCAATCCCCATTCCCAAAACTTCAGAATGAACACGGAGGGCAAAATATGAACTTCATATGCCCAACAATAGGAGAAGATCACGAAAAGGACTTTCTTGTTATGGGAAAAATAGATGATTTTAAAATTATTGTCTTTTCTGATATTGAAAACTATGATGAAGGTTTTAAGTATTTGGAAATAGCTGATTATAAACCCTGTGAAGTATCAGTTGAACTATTCAAGGAACTTGCAAAAAATGATAATGAATTTTCAGGCATTATTTTGGATATCCACTCAAAAAACAAAATTATTACCAAAGAAGAAATTTTGAAGTTATAATTCTTCTTCATCCTCTTCTTCTTCCAGTTCTTCCTGATTATAATATTTATATCTGTAAGACATTTTAAAACCGGATATAACTTCCCTTTTTGGTCTGCGTTTTGTAAAAATTTTTTCTTGATTAATATATCCACTTTGAAAATCCTTATTTAATTTTTTATTTTCACGATGATACCTATTTTGTCTATTCCTTTCATGAGGAGATCTATATATTTTCTTTCTGATTAAACGTCTACGATTTGTTAATAGTCTTATCACGAAAATCACTTATTTCTTGAAGCAGATTTATCTAATGTAGTTTGAATTTCATCAATTCTATCGACTACAACTTTAATAGCTTGTTCTCCTTGACGAGTAGGATTAATACCTTGTTCTACAAGTAATGCATCCCTAATATCTCTTAATCTGTCAATTGAATCAATTTTCATAATTGTTGAATAAAACATTAAATTCCTCCAATCTTATATTAAATTTAGTTGATTAAATAATATAAACTTTTTTAATTAAAAAATTATTTATATAAGAATTTAATACATTTTAAAATATGTATAAAACCCAACAAGTTATCTATTTATCTGGAGGTTGCTTCTGGGGTGTTGAAGCATATATTTCAAGACTTAAAGGAGTTAATCAGACGGAAGTAGGATATGCGAATGGAAAAACGCATGATCCCACCTACGAAAGTGTCTGCACAGGTAAAACTGGTCACAGCGAATGCGTGAAAGTCACATATAATCCGGAAATCATATCTCTTGAAGAAATTTTAGAAGAATTTTTCAAGATTATCGACCCATTTTCCATAAATAGACAAGGTTCAGACATCGGATCCCAATACAGAACCGGAATATACTGGCAAGAGCCGTCACAGAGAAGTACCGTCATCAAATTTCTAAACAAAAAACAAAAGCAATATAGTAAAAAGATTGTTGTTGAAGCCAGTCAAATACACGGATTTTATCATGCTGAGGATTATCATCAGAAATACCTGGAAAAAAATCCGCAGGGCTACTGCCATGTTGATTTAAATCAAATAGACGTTACAGAATTCGAACACTTGACCCGTGAAGAGTATCAAATAACACAACTTGCATTAACGGAAACGCCATTTAGCGGCGAATATGATAACTTTTTTGAAGATGGTATATATGTAGATGTTGTAGATGGTGAAGTTCTCTTTACTTCAAAGGACAAATTCGACTCAGGATGCGGATGGCCGGCATTTTCAAAACCAATTAATGATGATGCAATAATTAAACATAGAGACTTCTCCCATGCAATGGTAAGAACAGAAATCAGAAGCAAAAAAGCAAATTCACATCTAGGACATGAATTCAATGATGGACCGAATGGAACTAAAAGATATTGCATTAATTCCCATGCATTAAGATTTATTCCAAAAAAAGACCTGAAAAAAGAAGGATATGAAGAATACATTAGCCTTTTTGACTAAAATAATATCTTAAAACAAAAATTTTAGAAAGACTTATATGCCAGCAAATCACGAAGGATTTGATTTAAAAACCGTGAAATATATAATTTTTTAGATATATTATACAAAATGGTAACACATAATGGATATTTTCTATTGAAGATTTAACATTTTTAAATCATACATCATTTTAACTTTCAAAACATGATTTTTTAAACAATACATGAAAATCAATAAAGACAGCACAAATATATTAAATAATATAAAATCAAAATTATTAACAATGAAAATCGAAGATATCAAACATCCTGAACTAAAGCAACTGATTAATATGAGTTACCTTCACGGAGAAAATAACAACCCAGAAATGGTTGAAAAAACAGACTGTGAAATAAAAAATTATTTAAGTGAAAATACGTTTATAATATCAACAGAAAATAATGATTTGTTAACTATTCCATATGGTAACGATGGAAAATTTGTTATTCCCATTTTTACAGATTTATTAGAATATGAACGTGGAATGGAATATTTCAGATTAAACGAGATGGCTGAAAATAAGGATTATGCCATTGAAAAAATAGAAAAAATAGATGATCCTAATTTTTTAGGATATCTAATAAATATAGCCAGTGTCAGCTACATTACTCTTCTTTAAAAAACTTTTCTTTTATTTTTGAAACAAAATCAGAGAATTTATTTGAAACCTCACCATCAGGATCAAGTGTTGATACAACACCATCCTTATTTGGAGAATCACTTACGTTTTCTGTTAATGGTAAATCCCCAAGATATTCGATTTCCATTTCTTCAGAAAATGCTTCACCGTCTCCTTTACCGAAAATGTTTAATTTTTCACCACAATGTGGGCAAATGTAATAAGCCATATTTTCTATAAGACCGATATTCTCCACATTTAACATATTAACCATCTTCACACATTTTAAAACATCTTCCTGTGATACTACGTTAGGTGTGGTTACCATAATTACGGCATCAATATTTGGAATTGTCTGCAAAACAGTTAAAGGTTCATCTCCTGTTCCGGGAGGGTTATCAATAATTAAGACATCAAGAGGACCCCATGCTACATCAGCAATCAATTGCTTAATGGAACCTGATTTTTGTGGTCCTCTCCAGATAATTGGAGTATCAATACTTTCTATCATAAATGCCATTGACATTACTTTCAAACCGCTTGGAGCTTCAACAGGAATCATAAAATGGTCTTCGTTAACGAATAACTCTTTATCCTCCACACCCAACATTTTTGGAATGTTCGGTCCGTGAATATCAGCATCCAAAATACCTGTTGTGAAACCTAACTTTTGAAATGTTTCTGCAAGGTTAGCTGCAACGGTAGATTTTCCGACTCCTCCTTTTCCACTCATAACAGCAATTTTATATTTAATTTGACCTAAATTTCTTGATAATTTTATTTCTTGTTCAATCATTTGTTTTTGTTGTTCGGGAGTCATCTGTCCCCCGTGACCATGACCATGACCGTGATGTGGATTTTCTGCCATAAAATCACTTCCCTCTCTTTAATTAAATTTTTTACTTACTTCTTCAACAGCAATTATTAACGGATCTGTAACCATTGATACTGGCGGTGCATAAGCAAATTCCATATTACTTAAATCAAAGCAAGTTAAACCTTCAGTAATAGCTAATGTCATTGTATCAATTCTTTCAGCTACTCTTTCTTCCGCTATGATTTGACATCCAATAATGGTACCATTTCCATCACAAATAACTTTAATATCCATAGGTTTTGCATTTGGATAATAACGGGCTCTTGTTAGTGCTTCGACTTTTTGCACAACAGGCCTTATTCTGTTTTGTTGAGCAAAAGTGGTGGTATAACCAACAGCACCAAATTCCAATTTTCCCACTTTAGAAACCATTGAATTTAAGACAGGATTGAATTTGGATTTTTTATTACAAATTGTACGGGCCAATGTTTTTGATTCACGAACTGCAGTAGTTCCTAACTGGGAAATAGTATTGAATCCTAAAATTAAATCTTTTGATTCCACACAGTCCCCAACAGCATATATATCATCCACTGAAGTTTCCATTCTATCATTGACAAGAATAGCCCATCTGCCAATTTCACAGCCCGCCATACGAGCTAAATCAAGTTCTGCTCTTACGCCAGTAGCTAAAATAACCATGTCTGCATCAATAATCTCTTCATCATCAAAGCAAGCTTTTTCAACTTTTTTATCTCCAATTAATTTAGTAATCGGTTTTCCTAAAACAACATTGATACCCTCACTTTCAAGATATGAAACCAATATATCTGACATGTCTTTATCAAGTGATCTTGGTACGATTTGCGGCATCATTTCACTTAATGTAACATTTATACCTTGTCTCATTAAAGCAAATGCAATTTCAATACCTATTAAACCAGCCCCAGTTACAATAGCTGTTTTTGCATCTTTCATTGCTTCCTGAACTCTGATACCATCATCAATATTTCTGATTTGATAAACTCCTTCCAAATCTGCTCCTTCCATAGGAGGGACAAATGGCTTTCCACCAGTTGCTAAAACCAATTTATCATATTTAATTTTAGTTTCTTTAGAATTACCTACATAAGTTACTGTTTTAGCTTTATTATCAACTGCAGTAACTTCAACTTCAGTAATAATATCAATGCCTTTAGCCTTATAATCTTCAGGAGTTCTCATTATAATGTCATCAAAAGACTTGATTGTTCCAGATAAAACATAAGGAATCGCACACGGAGAGTATGCAATTTTATTATCTCTTGTAAGAACAATAATCTCACACTCTTCGTCAAGTTTACGAATGTTTGAAGCTGTAGATATTCCTCCAGCTCCTCCGCCGACAATTACTATTTTCATTTTAACAAAACCTACAATTATACTTATTTAACAATATATAATATATTAATAAATAATATAAATAATTAAGGTATTTTTATTTAAAAAATGATTTTTACTTAAAAAATAATCCATTTATTAATTTCAAATCTTTCGCAATCACAATCCTACGGGATTAATGCAGGGATATTTAAAAGAGCATTATACAAACAGAACTAATTTTTCATCTATTCCTTAAATTGATTTTAACTTAATCCCCATCCGTGAAGTGTCAAACGCCAGATTCAGCCATTAATCACGAAAAAAAGTAAATAAAAAAAGAAAGAAAGTTAAATATTATTCAAGTATTGTAATTGTGTTTGACTGTGCGTAATGATTCCAATAGCTTGTAATAATGTATTTGCCTGGAAGTAAATTAATACTTAACTTTGCCATACCGCTGTCTTCAACAGTGCGATTATAAAATACGCCGTTAATATTGAATGTTATATTTTCGCCTTTTAAAAGACCGCCCTGTTCATTCAATGTGGTAACTTTAAATTTAGTGCCGTCCTGATACTTCATAACAATATCGTTTGCGATTAATCTATTCAATACAATCACATTATTTGAAACACTTGCCCCATTATATGATGCGGTAATAATATAATTGGCAGGAGGCAAATTAATGGATAATCTGGCTATTCCATCTTCATCGCTTAAGCGATTATAAAATACACCGTTAATATTGAAAGTTACATAAACTCCGCTTAACGGATTGCCCTGACCGTCTAAAACTTTTACATCATATGCAGATCCATTTCTATAATATTTTACCAAATCATGATTGTCGACAAGAACCTGTTTTACAGAAATGTGATTACTGGTCACTTCACCGGTTTTTGCATTGATAGATGTAATGATGTATTTGCCAGGAGGCAAATTAATATTCAACTTAGCCATACCTTCATTGTCAGTCTTACGAGTATAAATTATTCCATTAATATTGAATTTAACCTCAGAATTTTTCAATGGCCCGCCATCAGTATCTAAAAATGATGCGTAAAACTGAGTGTTGTTTTTATAGTATTTTACAATATCTGCACCAAATAAAGTTGTTCTTACTTTAACTTTTACGCTGGTTTGATTTTTACCTATGTTTCCATTGTATGATACTTTAACATTATAATCTTCACTTGCTAAATTAATAGCTAGTGATGCATATCCGTCTTTAGTAATTTCACGATAATAGGTCTGACCATTTACTTGAATTGTCACTTTTTCTCCAACTAAAGGAACACCTGATTTATCATATAAAAAAGCGACTAATCTTTCATCTCCACCTTTGTATTTATCCACATCTTCACAATATAAATCCACCCCATAATCTGTAACATAATATCTGAAATCATTTACTTCATTCATCCCTTCAATATATGCATGAACATTATAATGTCCTTTAATTTTCGGTTTTATAATTAAATCAATGACTTTTACACTGTTTGAAGCAGGAATTTGCCAGTATAGCTTATGCTGATTGGCGTCATAATTATAACTGCCTGCAGATGGGGAAGCTCTAACAAAATCAACATTATTGTCCAAATCAAAAACAACAGTTCTTTGACTGGAAAGGTAATTGATTCTATATTTCAAGGACAATTCATTGCCTATCACCACATTAGGCTGACTATTAACCAAATTAATTGAATTTCCATAGTATTGACTTTCGAATATATGTGTTCCAAGATAATTCTTTCCACTGGTTTCAGGAATAGCTGATGGCGGGAAATATTGTCCTTTAAAAATCACATGAGTTACAATACCTGCAGTATTAAGACCTGCATTAAGTCCATTGTCATTAGTTGCATAGACATCAACCCCATTGAATACACCATTTGGGGTTTCTTTAACCTTATAATTATAAGTGATGAGATTTCTTCTATTCAAACCGGATGTATCATATGAACAGATGAGTATTATTGCATCAACAGGATTTGAACTATAGTCTCTATAATTTCCTTTATCATAATATGAATAATAATTCGGAATGACCATATATTGTCCTTCTTGTAAAGTGCCTGTTAAAATAGTCTCTACAAAAGAAATACCATATCTTCCATCAGGAGCTTTTATAATAAAATGACCATAGTGATATTTAGAAAGAGCACCTTGAATTTGTTGAAGAGAATTGTATGAAATATCATTATTCAAAACCATTGTAGCGGCCATTTGCTCTATGAATCTGCTGTCGCCATCATATTGACTTCCTCCCTGACCGATAACCCATCCATTTTCCGTTATGATAATATGGAAAAAGTACTCTTTTACATCATCCACATCATCTATTTCCTGTTTTAGAATATTTAAACCGTTCCAGCTTTGTGAATTGATTTGTATTCCATTTCCGTTTAATTTACCGTCCTGTCTGAAAGCATATATCGTTTCACCATTTTTTTCCTGAATAACAAAAGAACAGCACTCAGATTCTGATAAATTAACTATTTCCGTATTGCCGGGATTGTAATATACCATTTCATCTGAATTAAACTGTTCATTTCCAATATTGTCTAATGCAACATTATTTTCAACCAAAACCGGTGCATCATCATAAACTGTAATATTTTCCGATGCATCAACTGCATTAAAACAACAAAAGACCATTATTAATATTGTTAAAATAAATAAAGATTTTTTAAAAAACATGTTACCCCCCACATTTTTAAAATGTTAATTTAAAATTTTATTGAATATTATATTTAAATCTAATCAAATGACAAATTATAGAATATAACAAAAAAGAAAACCCAAAGAGTGTTGGCAGAAATTATTTGATTTTGAACATTTTTCATTTTTCTCCTTTTAATTATTTTCCACAGTTTTTTTCATGTTAGTGATATGAATTTTATTGCACTAATGATAGAATAGAAATCCATTTTGTTCTCTTTTATCAGATTAAATAATCTTATTAGGTTATAGGATGCTATAATAGTATACATTAGGTTTTGTACCTTTTTTAAGCCTGTTATTGGTATGTGGTCGTAGTTGTAGATTCTTTTAAATGTTCCGTTATGTGCTTCTACTGTCTTTGAACGTTGTTTATATTCTTTTATTCCATCTTTAGTGGACATTAATCTTTCTGTTTTGTATGTAACTTCGTGAACATATCTTGTAATTGTTCTGTGATTAGTTTTGTAGCAGGTTTTTTTGTCTTTGCATTTTTTGCAGGCTTGGTAATTTGAATAGATTAGTTTGATTTTATTTCCGCCTCCTTTTTCTTGAGGTGCTGGATATGCTCCATCAAGAGTTAATTCTTTTTTATTTGGACAAATGAAAACATTTTTATATTCATCAAAAACAAAATAATCTATAGCAAAAGGATTTTCAGGTGCATTACCTGAATTTTGTCTATTTTGCTGTTTTGTTGGAATTAAAGCAGTTATACCTAATTCTTCGAGAAATGTCAGGTTTGCTAGTGTTGAATATATTGTATCAGCGCTAATTTTATTGGGTTTAGTGTTTAAATTAACGAGGATTTGTTTCATTAATGCTGGAATTTGATAATAATCTGTAGGATTTTGAACTGCATTAACTCCACAAATTAACTTTGATTTTGTATCAGTACCTAATTGAATGTTATATGAAAATTTAGGGTACTTTTGTCCTTTATCTTTAATTTTCATTAATCTTGCATCATAATCATTTAAAGCAAGCGATACTTGACCAGAATAATCCAACAAACGCCACCAATGAAACAAAATATCTACTTTTTCATCATCCGTAACTGGTTTATCCTTTAAAAATTTTCTTGCTGTTCTTCTAAGCTGTTTAATTTCATCTTTTGACAATTCTTCAACCATATAATGCTTTATTAACAAACTAATGTCTTTTTCTTTGATTATATTAAAAGGTGAATTATATGCTTTTTTTATTGTACCATCAATCGCAATATGCTCAAAATCAGTTAAACCCAATTTATTGGCCACAATAAGAATAAAACTAATAATTAACCGATAAATTGGTTGAAAATACTTACAATAATCCCTAATTGTCCTATCGCTAGGTTCAATACCTTGTGAAATTAAATTGTATAAATGATTGTATTTTGCATTATAATCCAAAACCACAGTACTTGTTATTTTATTCATATAACCATAAAAAATTAATTTAATCATATTTTTAAGTTCAAATGGCGGTTTTCCTACATTTGAAGTTTTTCGCTCAATTTTAAAGAAATTAAAAGCACCATCAACAATTACTGATGCAAAATACATAAGCTGAAATTCATTCTCCATTCGACTAATTTCCATACCATTATCTTTTAAAATTTGATTATCCAACATCATTCTAATCAAAAATCCATAAATTCAATCATATAACCATAGAATAAACTATAATTACTTATATATTTGTAATTTATAATATAAATAGATTTTAATAACTTATAGTTAGAATAAAAAGTAAATAATTAATATTATTAAAAATAATGAATTATTAGAATAGCATATATAAATTTAAGAGAACATTATGAATAAATTAAAAAAATAACAAAAAAATAGGGTAAAAAAAATTGAATAATCTTAATTGAACAAAATTTAATAAAAATGTTAAAAATTAGTAAAAAATTGAACAGTAATTAAAAATTAATAATTTCTGCCAACACTCTTAAATGAGTGTTGCGTTTAGTTTTTCGTGTATTTTTTGTATGTTATGTGCTATTGTTCGTATTGTTAGTTCTTTTTCTGCATTTTTCATGTCGGTTCTGTTTAGTTTTTGGAAATTACGTGCGTTTCGTAGTAGTCCGAAGTGTGCTTCGTTCAAATTGGCTCTTTTTTTATAGTATATTTTTCCTTCTGGAGATTTGATATCTGCTTTCATTTTCCATCTTAAATCGTCAACAGGTTCGAAAATTTCTCGTACTCTGCTTTTTGTGCATTGATTTTTGACTGGGCAAGTTTTACATTTGTTTGTTGAGTATACTCTCATCCATACGCCGTTTAATTTTCTATCGTTTTTGTAATGTAAAGGTTCGTCCATTGGGCAGGTGAATGAGTCTGTTTTCTAATTATATGTGAAATTTACTTTGTGATATGGTTTTTCTCTATTTTTAGATTTTGTTTTGCTGCTTTCATTTCGATCTGGAATTAATAATCTTATGTTGTTTTCATAAGCATATTTTATTACATTATCGTCCATATATCCGTTATCTGCGACTAATACTTTAGGATTGATTCCCATTTGTATTTTTATTTCGTGTAACATTTCAAATAGTTCGTTAGAGTCAGTAACATTCTGTGTTAGGTATTGACCTACAACCATTCCATTTTTACTGTCAACAGCAACTTGATAATTGTAATTCAAACCCATATTTCCTTTTTTATCCACCACCCACCTTGATTCGGTGTCTGTTAAACTAATTGTATGTTTTCCATCATAATTTGCTTTTAAAACATCCAATAAATCAATAACATAACACATATTATCAACACTAATTAAAGCAGTTTTAAGAAGAATCAAAGCATTTTTATTCAAATTATCATTTATTTCATTAATTAAATCATCTATGTCTTCTTGTTTTTTATTTTCATTAAATTGTTTGTGTATTTTGTACCAAATACTGTTTTTACACCAGTTTCCACCATAATCCAAAATTAAATTTTGCAAAAATTCAATTTCTTCAATTTTGATTACACGAAAATTATTAGAATTCGCTTTTACAATGGTTCCATCAACTGCAACACACTCACCATCAATTAAACCTAAATTAATACCTAAAATAATTGTATAATGGAAAAATGCATTAATTAATAAACTATTTTCTTGCAAAAACCTATGAATTGTTGATTTTTTAGGTTTCTTATCATTTAGGATATAATTAACAGATTCATCATTGTTATTAATCCAATTAGCCAATTTTCTACTACTAAAACGATTATTATAAACACCATAAACATAAAATCCCAATAATTCATCAGAATAATATTCTTTTGGCCTCCCTTCACCATTATAATCATTTTTAAATAATAATGGAAAATCACGTTTAAAATTACTGACTAACTTTTTAACTGTAAATACAATATTATCATTATTCAAATTCTGTCCAGAGAAAGCATAAGTAAAAATTGCCTGTTCACAAGTTGCATTATCATAAACTAAACTCATAAATATCAAAACACCCAATCATTAAAAACAAAACCAAAACATTTAAGTGTCACAAAATACATAAAAATAGAATGTGGGAAGTGTTTTAGTTTTGTTGTGTTAATTAACTATTTATCTTCCCATATATTTATAATTAACTACTTTTTAAATAATTACAACTAAAATGAGTACTTAATCAAGCAAATATTTAATAAAAAAATAAAAAATTAGAAAAAATATTTATTGGACAGTCTCTTTATTGGACAGACTCTTAAATATTTTATTTATTTCCTCCTTTTTAACCCCACTGGTATCAAACCGCATAAAGCAATCAAAACAACAATTATTGTACTAAACATAGACGGTATAAACCCTATATTTTTATCTGCATTTGCCACAGAAACAATACTTTTAGAAGCTGACGGATTTACCAGAACATCACTTTCAGAAGATACTACCGTTTTTTGAACAGCACTACCAAAAACATTAACACCACCCACATCCTTCAAATCCGCATACACTGCATCAACAAAAACATCCACCACATCAAATTCCTCCTCACATTCATCATCAAGCATACCACCATCACCAATCTCATAGAAATAATTATCCGGCCCATATTCAGCCACATTACCATCATATGCACCAAACACTGTAAGATTTACACGTGGCTCTCCAAAGAAATTTGCACCACCATATTCAGCTTCATTTTTATCATAGATTCCATCCACAGTCACATTTGAAATAGCATCTCCAAAGAAGTTTGCACCACCCTCAAGCGCCCGATTATAAGCATATCTTCCACTTATATTAGAATTATAAACATCATGATCGAAGTAATTTCCACCACCATTACTCTTAGCACTATTATTAATGAATACTCCAGTTACACTGGAATTGTAAACCCCATTATTGAAATAGTTTACACCACCACAATCTGCAGTGTTATTAACATATGTTCCAGCCACAATAGAACTAGAAACACCCTTGGAATAATAAATTGCACCACCATAATCTAGTGCTTCATTAAAATTATACTCACCACCAATAAATGAATCAGAAACACCATCATCAAAGTAAATCGCACCACCACAATCAGCATGATTACAAATAAAAGTAGCATTAACCACACTATTAAAAACAGGCTTAATAAAGTGTAATGCACCACCATATCTGCTCATACCATTCATAAATGTTAAACCAGTCAAAATTATACGATTGGAATCAATAGTAAATACTCTGGAATGACCTTCAGCATCAAATATCACATCACCACCATAACCTTTAACAGTTATCTTTTTATCAATAGTTAAATTTACATTCTTTAAACCAACATATCTACCAGATGCAATATAAATAACATCACCATCCCTACAAACATTCAAAGCTTCTTTCAATGCAGTAAAAGCAGAATCAGGGCTCTGACCATCACCACCACCTTGTGCCACATCAACATACCAAGACTTACCCACACCATTTAAACCACTTACATTTGAGTCAACTGGGAAATTATTTTTAGATACAGTAAAAGAAGTCATATTAGATACTGGATTATAATACTTATCACTATCAAATTCCAATGTAGCATTATATATACCAATATTCATATATCCAAGATTTACACTACCTACACCATTAGTAATCTTCATTGTCTTTTCCACACCACCAATCTTAAGTGTGTATAATCCATCAACACTACCATGTGCATATGCATAGACTTCACTAGCAACATCACAATCTGGAATACTTAACACAACCTGAGGAGTACCCTTAATTACATAGACATAATTAACAGCAGTAGTCTTCATATAATTTTCATCAATTTGTTTCGGCACCACAGTAAGCCTATAAGACATAACAGAATAACTACCTAAATCAAATTCATAAGGCTCTTTAGTAAGATTTATCAACTTAGAAACACGAGTATGACTCAAACCTAACTCATATATTCCAGGAGCATTTGTTTTAATAACACCAATAATATTATTCGGATAAACAATTTCTCTATCCATGGTTATACTTATATTAACCATACATTTATCAACAACCAGCAAAGATTCCTTAACATCAAACTTCACATCCTTATTGTCAATAGTGGTATGTGTTACATAACTTCCCGGAGATAACATAACATATCCCACACCAGAACCATTAACAACATTGATTTCAACTATCACATCACCAATACTCAGATTATATAAACTATCATAGTCACTTGTCAATGTGATTGGTATAGGTTCACCATAAGTTACTCTGCCCGGTGTAGAAACTTTAGCAGTGACTAATCTGGAAACTGAAAAATTCGCAGATGCACTACTTGAAAGATAATACCCTGATTCAGGATTGGTAATTGTAATAGTATATTCGCCTGGATCAAATCCTTTAATTTCCAATCCTTCCCACCACATAGTAGTGGTTCCATTTTTAACAATACGACCTTTACTATCTTTTATCTCATAAAAAGCATTATTATATCTTGGAATTTTAAATTCAACTTCCAATGCCTCATAAGGATAATACTCATACCTACAATAAGTAATGTTAACAGAAGAAGACTCCATGAAGTAGTTATCACCATAATGTTTTGCCACATTATCCCTGTATAATCCACCAACATTAGAATTAGAAACAACTCTAAAGAAGTTTGCACCACCACCCTCAAGTGCCCGATTATAAGCATATCTTCCACTTATATTAGAATTATAAACCTCATGACTAAAGTAATTTACACCACCAAATTTTGCTTGATTAAAAAAATACATTCCATTTATACTGGAATTATAAAACTCATGACTAAAGTAAATTGCACCACCATTATCAGTTGCACGATTGTCAATATAAGTTCCCATTATATTTGAATTGTAAACCTGACCATCGAAGTAAATTGCACCACCACACACTGCCTGATTATCCATGAAAGTAGCATATATATTACTATTGGAAACAGAATCAACAAAAAAGATTGCACCACCACAATCAGATTTACCATTTACAAATACAAGATTAGTTATATTAACAGAACTTGCATTAATTGTAAATATCCTACCTAATCCCTGTGCATCAATTATATGACCATTACCATTAATAGTAATATTTTTATTAATTAAAACACCATTCACACCAATATTACCTAATGTATAGTCACGTTCCAGATTAATAATGCCATCAACATTATTATCAATTAATTCTTGTAATGACATGCTCAAAGTTGAATTACTGGCCAAGAGCTTTTCCATAACTGACTTGCCGACAACATGAATATTTTGAGAACAATTTATTTTATTAACATCTACATTATCACCATATTGAATCATATGTTGATTCAATGTATGGTCTGGTGCATCTGTATTAATATCTATTATTCCATTAAAATGATTGCTACCAATATGAACTATACTGCCTTTAAGACCAGTATTTTCCATATATGAACCATATATTTTCAAATCATTAGCAGAATTATGAATATTAAAGACATTGACACCACCATAAGTATTCTTACACTCCCTATAGCAATCTATTCCAACCGTATCCATAACAGAAGGCAAATTTAATACAGATTCAATATTTTTAACATCATTACTAAGCCACTTATAAAACATATTATGTTGTAAGAAGAAAGGAGAGAACTTTGCCATATATAACAGCATAGGAGTACCCTGTCCACTTAATATGGGACCAAACATATTGATTAAAACCGGATCAGTTTCATATATTATATCACCAAAGAATAAATCAAACACCTCCCTATCTATCTTATTCATATATTGTTTATAAAGGCTATAAGACTCGCGAATATTGGCTTTAAAACCCTTTTTAAAGCCTTGAGCTTTTGACTCTATATGTCCCTTTAAAGCGTTATACAGGTTGTTAGAAATCTTCTTCTTAGCTATCTCATATGATATAGCTCCCTCCTCCGTGTTTGGAGACCTAATCCATTTAATACCGTCCTTTTCTTTAGAATCAAATTCCGGTAAATGCATTTTGTCCCTTATTGGTTTCATTATTTTCCAACTTGCATATTCCTGCCCTAGTGTGATAGCAGTCTCAGCTATCTGAAAACACAATGTTGAAAGTATTTGTTTCCAATTATTTTGCCAATCTTCAGCATACTGCACCCAATGCTTCTCAAAACCACTCATACCCTCATATGGATTAGAATAAGCCTGAGCATGATTATTAACATAAACACCATCAATCAACAAACCCTCAACATTAGAACCATCAAAATAATTCACACCACCAACAGGTGCTAAATTACCCATATAAGTACCATTAATAGTCAAATTCCTAACATCACCAGCAAAATAATTCACACCACCAAAACCAAAGTCAAGATCAACATTAGCTATAATAATATTCATAACATAAGTCCCAGTAAGCACACAATCATAAACATCACTAGCAAAATACCTTACACCACCCATAAACTCTTTAGGAACCTTACTCTCGTCACGAACTATGCCATTAGCAGTATAAACTCCACCCATCCAACAATTATAAACAGCCTTAGCAAAATACATTACACCACCATAACGAAGCATTCCACCATAATAAATCTTACCTGAAGAGGTAATAAGATGATTTTCATTGAACCTACCATTAATCGTCACATTATAAAGACACCCACAAAAATAAACAGCACCACCATTTTCAGCCTTATTCCCATCAAAAATAGCATACAATGTACTATTCACAAGATCATGACTAAAAAGAAGCGCACCACCATCATCAGATTGACCGCCTTTAAATGTCAAACCAATAATATTAATCTGACTAGAATCCACAGTAAAAATCCTGGATTTTCCCTGACCATCAAACACCACACCATCACCAGAAGCACTAAGAGTTAAATTTTTATTAATAACTAAATTCGTATTAATCCCAATACCAGTATATGTTCCAGGAGCAATCATTATAGTATCACCATTCACAGCAACACATAAAGCTTCATGTAATGACTTAAAAGCAGTGTCTGGTGTTAAACCCACACCACTATCCTTATTAGCATCAACATACCAGACAATACTTGAAGAATTTAAAACTGTAGCATTTTTATTTCCTTTCTTAAAATAATCATGATTAAACCTATATGAACCACCTATACTAGAATTATACACTTGTTCATTGAAATAATTTGCAGTACCATTATACTTAACATTTACACCAGGATTTTCAACTCCATAATACACACCACTTATATCAGAATTAAAAACCTCTTTATTAAAGAAATTAGCACCACCATAAAATGCATCATTGCCAAAATATGTTCCTACAATAATAGAATTAACAACATTCTCAGCAAAAAACACAGCACCACCAAAAGATTTAGCACGCTCAGAAACTAATTTCCCAAACTTATTATTAACGAAAGTCGCTGTAATACTACTATTAGAAAGCATTTTACTAAAGTATAATGCACTACCATTAACTGAATTACCATTTTCAAAAGTTAAACGTGATATAATAAGCTGAGTTGCATTAACAGTAAAAATTCTAGATTTTTTCTGACCATCAAAGACAATACTATCATCACCCCATCCAATAAGATTTAATTTTTTATCAATAATTAAATCTACATTTTCACCAATTCCAGTATACCTTCCAGAAGCAATATATATGGTATCACCATCAACTGCAACATCCAATGCTTCTTTTAAAGTTTTAAAAGCAGAACCTGGTGTTTTACCATCACCACTAACATTCTGATTTGAATCAACACACCATGAGTTATTACCAACTTTAAATTGATAAGAATATAATGCCTTATTTAAAATATGGCCGGATACGCTATAAATCCCAGATTGCAGGGGTATAATCTTCAAAGTCACATTATTTGAACCATAAGTAACTGTCTTAATGAAATCATCACCATCAACATTAAAATCAATTAAAATATTATTAATTTTACCAGTGAATATATTACCATTAGATTTATAGAATAATAATTTGCCTTTAACACAATCACCCACCTCACATGAATACTTATCCAAAGTAAAACTTACACTTAAAGGATCAGCATCCAAATGAGGAATATTACTTTTTAGAGCTTTCCACTCCATAACTAATTTATTATCTGAAGATGGATTACATCCATCCCACCAATTATTCTTTACATAAGAATAATAACCACAATTAAAAACAGCACCACCTTGATCATCAGCACTATTACCAGAAAAAATATTAGAAGACAATGCTAAATGGGAGTTCTTAGAATCCATATAAATGGCACCACCTTTATTCCCACAATGATTATTTATAAATACACATTGGGTAAAAGTCATATCATTTTTATTATTAATGTATATTGCACCACCATCCTCATTCTCAGCTTTATTATCAATGAATAACCCATAACTAATATCAGTAGTGAATTTACTTGTATAAATTGCACCACCATAATCCCTAGCAGTATTTCCATAAAAAGAAGAAGCATTACCATTATTAAATGTTACAGTATCAGCATAAACAGCACCACCTTTATTTTCAGCATAATTATAATTAAATACACAATAATTAATATTTACATCCTTTCCTGCATGTATGGCCCCACCAAAACAACGCATGGTTTTGGCTCCTTTAGCATTATTAGATTCAAAAGTACAAGCATACACCGCTGTATTTTTTTCAGTGTATATTGCACCACCATCTACCTTGGCCGAATTGTGAGAAAATGTAGAATTTGATGCATATACATTTGATGCATAAATAGCACCACCATCATTTTCAGCTGCTCCATTAGCACTAACACTATTAGTATTAAATGTACAATTATTAACACTCACATCCTTATCCCCATATATGGCACCACCACGATTATCTGCAAAATTAACAGTAAATACAGATGAATCAACAGTACAATAATCTTTGGATCGGATTGCACCACCAAAACAACGTAGTCCTTCTTCTCTAGTAGCTTTATTATTAGTAAAATTTGAAAATTTAATATTACTTATTCCTTTACAATATATTGCACCACCATCATATGCATCGGCACCATTAGAATCAAAGACGGAATCAACAACAATCAAATCTTTTTCACAATATACAGCACCACCATCACCATGAGGCACCCTATTTGATTTAAAAATAGAATTTTTAATAGTTAATCCAAATTCAGAATATATTGCACCACCACAACCATATTCCCCTTGATTTTGAACAAATGAACATGAATCAACACTCAGCAACCCAGTAGAATAAATTGCTCCACCATGACCTTCAGCAGTATTAGCATAGAAAGTGGAACCAACAACAGTTAATTTAGCAGTAGAATAAATTGCTCCACCATAATCCTCATATTCGTAATGATCTTTTTTCCCATTTTTAAAAGTTAAACCTTCAATAGTGCAGTCTTTGTATATTTTAAAGATTATGTTCTTACTCTCAGCATCAAATACAACAAGTCCATCACCATAACCAATAAGCTTTAAATTATCCTTATTAATAGTCAAATGAATATTTTCGCTTCCTTTATATGTTCCAGAAGCAATATTTATAGTATCACCATCACCACATGCATCCAATGCCTGTTTTAATGTAGTAAAAGCAGTTTGAGGTGTTTTACCATCACCATCCTTTTGAGTTACATTAACATACCACTCATGATCATTAGTAGTTAAAATACTCTCATTATCATTTGAAAGCAACATCATATTATTATCCTCTATTGAATTATTCATGTTTGCATTTAATACTCCTGTTCCAGCATCATCAACAATCTCTTCATTAACTGACAAAAATACGCTATCCTGATTTATACTTAATGTTTGATTTATATCCTCACCTGCAGACACCGCAGATACAGATAAAAACACCAACATCATACATACAAATATCCAGGTTTTAATCTTCATAAAAAACTCACCTTCCCTCTTAATAATTTATTTTCTATAACATTTGTCAAATTAGTTAACTGTTCACCTAGTTTTTTTATATAAATTGAAAATACTATTATTTTATAATTTTCTTTTTTTTTAGGACATAGGAAAAAAAATTGTCCTCAAATGAAATATAATTTATATCATATATTACTTAAAGGTTTTCGCATGCAAGCACCTACACGCATCCCATTTTGATAAAAGAAAAGTCCTTATCCCAGATTTTTATTTTAAATTCCAAAAGACTACAAGATTTTAGCGATGATTTAAACTTATTCAAAAAAATTACAACATCTTACTCTTAAAATCATCTTTCTTATTGTTTAGAATAAGTCTGTCTGAAATAGAATATGTTCTATTTTACTTTTTTAAAAATAATTTTCCATTTTATACATTTTACTTCATCAAATAAATGTTGCGAACAAGATTCCAATACAAAACCTTCATCATTAAACATTTTGGTTAATTCATCAATAAGGTAATTCCTTTCAAGACCACTATTTTTCCATATTAATTCATTATTTTCATAATACTCCGCATTCAATCTGAAAAGATTTTCTTCCTTGGAAAGATAATATTTAAGTCCGGAATCATTTATAGATTTACTTATAGATTTATCATGAATATATTTAGGTAATAAACTAAAATTAGTTAAATCTAAGATAAATAAACCATTTACCCTAAGAAGCATATTAAGATTTTTAATAACTTTTTTTGCATCATCAATATCAAGAATATGATTAAAAGCATCATCAATACAAGTGATGAAATCATATGTTTCATCGTCTAGATATCGTGCAATGTCCTGTTCTCCAAATTCAATGTCAGGATATTTATTACGGGCTATATTTAGCATTTCACCAGAGATATCAACACCTTTTGTTTCAATCCCATTATCTTTAAAAAATCCACATAATGTCCCTGTTCCACAGCAAAAATCCAAATTCTTTTTGAAATTTTCATCAGGATGCATTGTATCAAAATATTTTAACATCGCATTTCCAAAAGAAATAGAAAACTTATCAATACCGACTTTATCATAGATTTTTGACATATCCCTATAATAATCCCTATGATAATCTCCCATTAAATCACCAAAATATTTTTTTAATTCTTAAATACGAATTAGATTGAACACTTAAATCGTATATATCATTTGAAGAAATATTTAAATATATTTATTGCCGTCAACCACTTTTTTATTCCATCAAATATTCCTCAGTTGATTGTATCGGAACTTTCCTCTAAATATTTTGTAATGCCATTTAATATTTGGGCGATTAAAGTCATGTAAGTAAGTATCCTTTATTCCTCGCAGTATAATCTTATCACAATTTTTTTTAATTTCTTCAAGTGTGGGCAGAAATTATTTAATTTTGAACATTATTCATTTCTTCTTTTTTAAAAAATTTTCTCATGTCAATGATATGAACCTTATAGAACTAATAACAGAAAATAAATCTATTTTATTTATTTTAATGAGATCGAATAATCTTATTAAGTTGTATGATGCAACAATAGTGAACATTAAGTTCTGAACTCTTTCTAATCCCGTTATCGGGATATCATCATAATGATAAATTCTTTTAAAAGTCCCATTATGCGCCTCTACTGTTTTAGAACGCAACTTATATTCTTTTATTCCTTCTTCAGATGTCATTAATCGCTCAACTTTATATGTAACTTCATGAATGTATCGTGTTATTGTTCTATGATTCTTACTAAAACATTTTTCCTTAAATTCACATTTATTACAAGCTTTATAATTAGAATAGACCGCTTTGATTTTATTTCCACCTCTTTTTTCTGGAGGAGCATCATAAGTTCCATCAAGTGTTAATTCCGGATTTTGGGGGCAAATAACAACATTTTTATATTCATCAAAATCAAAATAATCTATAGCAAACTCGTCATCTGGTAAATTACCAGAATTTTCTCGATTTTGCTGTGATGTTGGAATTAACGCAGATATACCTAAATTATCTAAATAATTCAAATTTGCTAGTGTTAAATAAATTGTATCAGCACTAATTTTCTTTGGTTTAGTATTTAGATTAGTGAAAATCTGATTCATTAGGGCAGGAATTTGATAATAATCTGTTGGATTTTGAATCACATTTACGCCCCAAATCAGTTTAGATTTTGTATCTGTTCCCAATTGAATGTTAAATGAAAATTTAGGATACTTTTGCCCCTTATCTTTAACTTTCATCAGTCGAACATCATAATCATTCAAAGCCAAAGACACCTGACCTGAGTAATCAAGCAAATGCCACCAATAAAAAAGAATTTCAACCTTTTCTTCATCAGTTTTTGATTTATCGTCTAAAAATTTTCGTGCTGTTCGTCTAAGGTGTTTAATTTCATCTTTAGTTAATTCTTCGACCATATAATGCTTTATTAATAAACTAATGTCCTTTTCTTTGATTATATTGAATGAAGAATTGTAAGCATTTTTTTTATTGTTCCATCAATTGCAATATGTTCAAAATCTGTTAATCCAATCCTACTTGCCACAATTAGGATAAAACTCATAATTAATTGGTAAATTGATTGAAAATACTTACAATAATCACGTATTGTTCTGTCACTTGGTTCTATGGCATGTGAAATTAAATTATACAAGTGATTGTACTTTGCGTTATAAGCCAGTTCCACTGTGCTTGTGATTTTATTAATATATCCATAAAAAAATTAATTTTATCATATCTTTGAGGATCAAAAGGAAGTTTTCCAACATTGGAAATTTTTTCGTTTTATTTTAAAGAAATTAAAAGTACCATCAACGATTGTTGATGCAAGATACATTAGTTGAAATTCATTTTCCATTTCTTCTATTTCCCTACTTTTATCGCTCAAAATATAGTTATACAAAATCATATCAATTAAAAACTCATATATGGAATTAAATAATTATAAATTTAACTATAATTAATTATATACTTGTTATTCCTAATATAAATAGATTCAAATAACTTATAGTTAGAATAATTAGTAATAAAATCTTATAATTAAATATTAATAATTTTAATAAATAATTAGATTAAATTACCTGCAATTGAAGGATTAATTTAAAAAATAGATGCTATTCATGGAAAAAAATTTGCACAAATTAAAATTGAACAAAATTTAATAAAAATAGAAAAAATAGGTTAAAAATTGAATAAAATTTAAATCTCAATAATTTCTGCCAACACTCCCAAATTAAAAAAAAAAACATTATTCCTTATTTTAGACTGAAAAAATATAAAATTGAATAAAATTTATTATTATTAAAATTTAATTTATAGTTATTCATTATTTATTTTTTGAATAAATATTTTTTTAGTTAAACAAAAAGTTTATACGAAATTATTCAAAGAAAAATAAAAAAATTTAAATTATACAAATTTTAAAAATATAATACAGGTGAGAAAATGGTTAAATTTTGTACAAATTGTGGGACTGAAAATAATGATTCGGCCAAATTTTGTGAAAAATGTGGTGAAGAATTTAAATCAGTACAAATATCGGAACCGGAACCTGAAACTATACAAGAAACAGTCAAAGAACCCGTTAAAGAACCTGTTAAAGAAACAACTAAAAAAACTCTTGCAAAAACTGCAAAAAAAGATAAGGATAAAAAAAGCAAAAACAATAAAATCATTTTGCTTATCATAATTGGAATTGTTGGAATAACAGTAGTGGCAGGACTTGTTGTTGTTGGAATGTCTTTCATGTCATCTGATACATCAACACAATCAAATGCAATACCATTTATGAAAGATAGTACTGTAACTAAGGATTTTGGTGGAATAACAATGTTAGTGCCGAGTAAATCTAATTTTACTCAGTCATATATCTCTCCAAGGTCAGGTAGTGTTGGAGGATTTGTAACCTTTAACAATAGTGGTCAAAGCATGAATGATGTATATTCAATTACATTTTCAACAGTAAAAGGAGTGCAACATCCATCAAACTTCGTTTACCAAAAAAATGAAGGTGATGTTGAAATCTATAGAACTGGTGAAAAGACATACTACCTTGAAAAGAAAGTTGGAGACTATACTGTAAGTCTTATTGGAGGAGACATACCATTAATGCTTGATATGATTAATTCCGTCCAAATAAATAATCCAACGTTAAATATTTAAATTTTTATAAAATCCCCCCACACCATCCATCACCATTATTTTTGAACCTCTCCGGCTTGTAGAAGCCGGAGATTCTTAGGCCATGCCTATTTTTTCGTCAAAGCATTTCCATTCATAATAATATGTGGATTTTCCTTGAC
>CACXWH010000016.1 GCA_902771225.1 uncultured Methanobrevibacter sp.
ACCTGGAAAAGCCAAATATGCAACATTTCCACTAAAAACAAATATTTGAGCAGGAACATCACTATCTTCCGTTACATTCAATTGATTTGAATTGAATGAAGAAGTTATTACATTTAAATCGTTACCTAAGATATCTTTAATAACTTTAATATTAGAATTATCGTTAGAAATTTTTGTATTATTATCTAAAGAACCATTATTCTTTGATGAATCATCGAGTTGGTTTGGAATAGAATTATCAGTTAAATCTGATACTCCATCATTTAATATAAATGAATATCCCCCAATTAGCACCCCAATAGACAATATTAATAAAGCAGCAACAGCAATTTTGTTAATATTTTCACCTCCCCCAAGATTTTGGTAAATATATATTACATCACATTATTATATATAATTTACTTATTAAAGCAAAAATTAAATTTAAGAGTTCACATAAAAATGATATAAGGAGTTAGTTTTTATGAAAGTAAGAACAAGAGATTTTATTTACACAACAGATGGAATGTACTTTGCATCAACAAATTACATCCATCCCGAGGATAGATACATCTCATTTTTAAGATATATCCCTGATGAAAATGGAGACCGTGAAAAAAACGGAATCAAATATAGAAAAGTAGGTTCTGAAGAAGCATATTCATATTTACGTGAGAATTATCCGGATTATTTATATTTTTGTGATGTTACCAATGTTGAAATGATGGGAGTTCCTCTTGATAAAGTTGAAAGAGTCATTAAACCCGAAAACAGATTGCTTGGTTTAAAAAAGACTTTTGAATCTGGAGGGGAGGTTAAAAACCCTGAAATTATAGCCAAACTAATGGATGTCTGTGACTTTTTCCACCATATTGCAGGAATAGATTACGAAGATATGGGGATTTCAGGATCAATTTTACCAGGGCTTCAAAAAGATGATGTGTCTGATCTTGATTATGTGATTTACGGACTTGACAATCATCGGAAAGCCATTGAAGCATTTAAAAAACACCGGAATAAAGAAGTCTACATTGAAGAAGTGGACAAACACATTACTTTAAACGGAATTACTGACGATTACTGGGATTTCGTATACGACAAAAGAATGAGCGATTCAAGCTTAACACCCGAAGAATTTAGATGGTATGAAAACAGAAAAGCCAATCGTGGCACAATAAATGGTACCTTATTTGACATATTAGCAACCAAAGGATATGACGAAATAGAAGGCAGCTGGGGAGATACCAGGTACGAACCTCAGGGAATATCCAAAATAGAATGCGACATTGTAAGTGCACTTGGGGCTTTCGACAATCCATCATTATATACTGTCGAAAATGTTGAAGTTCTTGAAGGTGTTGATAAAGACATTATAGAAGTTGTTTCATTTACACACACCTATGCCGGTGAAGTAATTGATGGTGAGCATGTTATTGCTAAAGGAAAAGTTGAAAAAGTAATAACTGAAGGAAAAGAAGATTATTATAGACTTGTTGTGGGAACAACACGTGAAGCAATAGATGAATACCTAAAGTTAAAAATTCCTCCAGCATGAAAAAATGTTTTATACTGCGTAAATTTACTTAAAAATATATTATTTACCAAACATCACCATATTTACTTATTTTAAAAGAATTAAAGACATTTAAAACCTCTATTTATTTATATTATAATAAACAACCTAATATTACAAAATTTAAGAGGTTAAAAAAATGATAAACATGTCTTCAATAAGACTACATATGTATTGTCCAATGAAATTATATTTACAAACACATGTAGATACAGAAAGAAAAAATGATATACAACTACATCTAGAGCTAAAAAAAATAAAAATTGACACACAAGACTTAATACAAAAAAATATGCGGAAACTGAAAAAAGAAATGAATATTACAGAAATTGAAGATACATTATCCGAAAATATTGGAAATTATCTTGAAAGTACATTTTCATCTATTCAAAATATGGATTTAGATTTAACCACAGAACAAATTATTGATATAAATAATGAAACCTATTTCAATATAAAAAATCATGCACTAAAATCTAAACAAGCAATGGAACTTTTAGGTAAAAACGGCTTTGCAATCGTTGATATGTTTTTTCCAAACTGCCTATATTCATACCATTTAAAAGACAGTAAATTAGAAGTAAGCGGATTATGCGATAAAATTGAAATTATTGATGGAAAATATTATCCAATATCAATTAAACATTCAACCCCTCCAATAAAAGGTGTTTGGGATCAGGACGCAATAGATCTTGCAACTAATGCTATATTAATAGAAGAGGAATTTGAAACCGAAGTCTTTGTAGGATTTATAGATTATACGAAAATTAATGAAAGGCGACCTGTAGTGATGGATGTTAATATTAGAAAAGCATTATTTGATATAATTAACGAAGTAAAGGATATAGAATACAACAAAAAAGTACCTACAGTTAAAATAAACGATAAAAAATGTGGTAACTGCGAATATAAAAATATATGTTTAAAAGAATAGGGATTAATCCCAAATTCTTTTTTTAATCATAGAAATTGTTGAAAATTCTTTCATTCATCATTATCAGAAGTACATTCTTCTTTCATCAACTAAGAATGAAATTTAAACTTAAACAATCCTCCAAATGAAATTAATAATCCTAATGAAAGTGAAAATACACTTCATCAAAAGACTTACCCAAGATTATAATATCATATGCTATTCTACCCAATTCAAATCTATTTATGAATAAGAGAATCAGGAACACCGTATGATGAATAGTTTTCCGCAATTTTAGAAACCGTACCATCCGCATACATTTCATCTAAAGTTTTTTGTACTTGATCTTTTAATTGAGTATTGCCTAATTTAAATCCAATACCATATTGTTCAGATAAAACAGTCACATTTATGATTTTTAGCCCAGAATTGTTTCCATTATTCACCTGATATTGGGCTACACCACTATCCAATATAACAGCATCACAATGACCTACTTTTAAGTCCAAAATAGCAGAATTATAATCTGCAACTTCCACCATTCTGCCAAAAGTATCGGCAAGAGTTTTATTATCTCCTTTAAGAGCAGATGATACAGATGAACCTTTTTGTACTTCTACATTTTTGCCTTTTAAATCAGCCAAAGAATTAATATTAGAATCTGATTTTACAACAAAAACTTGTTTATTATTAATATATGGATTAGACCATGTATAATCATTTTCACGACCATTTATGGAAAATCCATTCCAAATACAGTCAATAGCACCAGAATTTAACTCAGAATCTTTTGCACTCCAGTCAATCGGTTGTTTAACTAAAGTCCAATTGTTCCTGTTACAAACTTCCTGTGCCAAATCCAAATCAAAGCCCATATATTCCCCCCTACCAACTGAAAATCCATATGGAGGGAAATTAGCATCAAAACCAACAATTAATGTATTATCATTATTTGCTACCGCACCAGAGTTATTTCCACCACCAAAAAAGTCAAAAACTCCTGCACTAACAGTGCTCACGACTAAAAATGCTATTAAAACCATTAAGAAAATAAAATAGACCTTTTTATTCATTAATAACACCAATAAACAATTTTAGAGAATATAATTTAATCTATACTAATACTTTTATTATTTAATATATATAATATCATAAGATAAATTAATACCATTAAGAAAATTGATAAAAAAATTAAAATTTGATATTATCCTTCAAACGAGCAATATCAAAAACAGCAGTATCAGCAATAGACATTACCGCCATGACCCCCGCCTGAATTGGATCAGTTATAACTAAATCCGCAATGGAAGTTACACTACCCGGCATATTTAAAGAAATGACAATCAGATCATTTTCTTTTTTAACCTTTTTGATAGATTCTGTAATTTCACCACCCATTAGAGAACCTGCAAGCACTAAAGCACTAACTCTAGGTAATCTTGAAATAGCATCAACCGCCTCAGCAATATTTTTTTCTCCAACTAATGGAATAGTATCAATACTTATACGTTCACCACGTATATTATGCCTATCTGCTTCTGAAATAGCACCCATAGCGACTTGAGATACCTGAGCACCACCACCAACAATAATAATACGTTTTCCATAAATATCTAATTGAGAACCATGTATTTCAACAGATTTGATTTCAGGAATTTTTTCCAAATCCTCGATTAAACCGTCAATATCACTAACATGTTCAAGTTCAAGATTTATAGAACCCATATTATTTTTTTCAACATAAAGGTGAGTATAACTGATATTAACACCATATTTAGTAATTACACAAGTAATATCACCCAAAACTCCCTTTTTTTCATAAGATTTAATAGTTATACTATAATCCTTCATTTTGTGGCCTTACTTTATCTAATTCTGCATGTGCTCTTTTCCACATGCGCAAGTAATTGTCTTCACGAGAAACCGGAATTACATCAAGACCCAATTCCCGATGCTCACTAATCCATTCCTCATGAAAAACCGGAATTTCAATTTTAATTGGTTCAGAGGTTTTATTTACTACTATGAGATTCCTGTAAGGAAAATCCCATTCTACAATATAGCCTCCAAGACTTACTATATGATATGGTCTCATAACAAATTTCATAATAATCACCTCTTATAATAATCCAAGTACAATAGCAAGTATCCCAAGCAATGTAGCTCCAAGTATTGATGGTAAAAGTTGTCTATTTGTAAATACTGGAGTAAAAGCTGAAAATATTCCCATCATCAATACAAACACCAAAACAACAACAATATTGAGAATTATTGTTGGAGAGAATAATGTTGCAGGAACTCCAATAAATAATACTGAGAATAACACGCCTAATGTAAACATTAAAAATCCTCTTGTAATAAAGACTACTGACCTATATTTTGAAGCATACTCCATATATGGTCCTTCAATAACATCACATTTAGCTTTGATTATAGAAAATGGATATTCATTTAATACAATCATGTATCCAATGAAAAATACAATAGCAGCTATTCCACCTGCCACTGTAAATAAGAATGGACCATTAGCTTGCTGATATGCAACAATATCTTGAAGGAAA
This sequence comes from uncultured Methanobrevibacter sp., assembly GCA_902771225.1. GTDB lineage: Archaea > Methanobacteriota > Methanobacteria > Methanobacteriales > Methanobacteriaceae > Methanocatella. The sequence continues at coordinate 5,027 of CACXWH010000016.1, forward strand.
ATACTTTTTGCAGCAGTAACAGGAGCAAACAATGCCAAATATAATGGAAATGAACCATAAGTAATCATTCTTAGAGATCTTTTTGCACTTATATCTTCAATAAAGGAACGTGTAGTATTTAAATGTGCTGCACCTTTGACCCTATCAGGGAAAGGCATTCTCACAGACATTATGGATTTAGATAAAGAACCCATCAATACATAACAAATTTCTTCAACTTTTAAAAGCCCTACAATTGCAACTAAACTTGAAAGAGCAGGAATAGCAAATGCATAAGGAGTAAGAGCTATTAACATACACAATACTACTAAAAAGCATATTATTGGCAATGCTTTGTACAATCCAGGTACTGGAGAAGATGGCTCAATATTTTCTTTGAATAAAAATTTAATAGGTGCCATAATTCCAGGACTTGTAACTGGAGGTCCAATTCTTTGTTGAATTCTAGCATGAACATATTTTCGCTCAATACCTGGCAATAATGTAGACAATATAAAACAAACGACTACAGTTATTATGAGTGCTAAAATTGAAATTATTGCAGTATTTTCAAACATCTTTCTATCTCCTTATTATTTCTATTGCCCGATCTGTACAAGTAAAACAAGGGTCGCATTGTACAATAGACAATTGTGCATCAGTAATATGATCACCAATACAAGCATATTGCATTGCACCGATATTTGCCATTGAAGGTGTTCTGATTATACAGTGTCTTACTCTTCCACTTTCCAATGCATATGAATGATAAAGAGTTCCTCTTGGAACTTCAATATAACTTTCAATAATATCCGTATCAAACATTTCCCAATCTCTATTAATTACTTTACCTTCAGGGATATTAGCAATAGCCTGACGGATAATTTTAATTGATTCAAATGATTCAAGAGCCCTCATTAATAGATTTGATTTTACATCCCCATCAGGTTGTGTGACAATATTAAAGTCAAAATCATCATATTCAAACATATTAGTTCTCAAATCCCTTGCAACACCAGTTGCTCTTAAAGATGGTCCAGTAACAGCTAACTTAATAGCTTGCTTAGCAGGCAATACACCAACACCAGTAATTCTTGAAATTAAAATTGAATCAGCTAAAAATCTCTCAGCAAAACCCGTGAGGCCTTCTTCAATCTTATCCATATCCTCTTTAAGTCTTTGTAATTTTGCTTCATCCAAATCACATCTTGGCCTTACACCCCCAAGAACTGAACAACCATATTGAACCCTATTTCCACCAATCATTGCAAGAAGTTCCATGACAATTTCCCTTAAATAAAATACCCTCATTGAGAAAGTTTCATGAGCTACAGTCTCACAACCATGAGCTAAATAAAGAAAATGAGAATGTAATCTTTCAAGTTCTCCCATTATAACTCGAATGTATGTGGCCCTTTCAGGTATTTCAATATCAAGACCAATTTCCGCAGTTCTACAGGAATTCCATATGTGTGAGTTTGAACAAATTCCACAAATCTTTTCAGTTAAAGAATTCGCTTTTTCAACAGGTAAACCTTCCATTATTCTTTCAATACCCCTATGATTAACACCAATTGTTATTTCAGCTTCCTGAACGATTTCATCTTCAACAAAAAGCCTTACTCTATAAGGTTCCAATGCAGCAGGGTGAACTGTACCCATTGGAATTTCGGTTTCGATAATATTACTTCTCGGTACTTTTTCCTCCATTTAATCACCTAATCCGCATCCAATAATGTTGGTAATAATGATACTACACCAGCTAAAACATCTTGAGGCCTTACAGCACAACCCGGAACTTTAGCAGCAACAGGTATGATATTTTCAACAGGTCCTTCAATTTCTTCAGATGGAATATCTCCATGAATGTTTTTATATACTCCACCCATCAATGCACAACTTCCAGCAGCTACAACCAATTTAGGGTCAGGAATAGCTTCATAAATAGCTTCCAAAGGTTTTCTATTTAAATGGGTAACCGGTCCTGTGACAACTAAAACATCAGCTTCACGAGGATTCCAAGTTAAAAACACCTTATACTGTTCAGCATCAAATCTAGGAGACAATATTGAATTAACAATCTCAATATCGCAACCATTACATCCACCAGTGTAAACCAGCATGACATGAATTGCTCTTGCTCTTGAAAAAGATTTAATACTCATTTATTCACCATCCTCACTATTTTTCAATACAGTTTTGTCTGAAAGATAAGTTGAAATAACTTTAAGTTTGTCTTCTGAAATTTTAAATGGTTGAGTTATTAATTCATCAACATTAACTTCTTGATCTCCAACACAACTTGGATGAATTGTTCCTTTTTGCCCATAAAGTGAAAATACTGGGCAGAAATCATGACAATAATAACAAACAATACATTTTTCAAGATTAATTTCAGGCACTTGATTTTTTACCCAGTCATCAGTTAATTTTACTGGAGAAGCTAGATTCTTCATTTCTATAGCATTTGTCGGACAAACATTAGCACAACCCGCACAGCCAATACATGCAGATTCATCTACTCTATCATCCACTTCAACAGATAGTGTAGCTATTTGATTTCTTAAATCCATATCCGTTACCCTATCTGCAGCGAAAAAGATTCTTTTAAAGTTAGTAAACGCTCCTTCCAAAGCTACTCTTAGCATACTTCTCATTTAAATACCCTCTATTGAATCTTTAAAATTTCTCTCGAAGATAAATGCATTTGCAGGACAGCTATTCTTACAAGCTCCACAATATTCACATTTTTCTTCATTAACTATAAATTCACCATTAATTTCATCAATTGCTTCGTATGGACATATTTTATGACATAAACCACAATGCATGCATAATTTTTGGTCAATTAAATTAAAGCCACCAATAATTTTAGATTTATACATTGTTGTTCTAGGAATTGCATCAACAGGACAGTGAACAGCACAATTTTCACACAATATACATTTCTCCAAGTCTACAGATATTGTGCCTCTGTTTAATGTTATTGCATCCTCTTGACACTCTTCACAACATATTCCACAGGAAATACAATCATCCGAAACACTTCCATCCCAACTAGCCACTTTATATCCTCTAGCATTGACTACATCACAGACCTGAACACATTTTCCACAACTTACACAGAATCCGGAAAGTGTTGGAAGTTCTACTTCATCAAATTCATCGTAAATGAACATTTCATCATCTTCACGTAATGTTTTAACAGGACAATGACCAATAGCAATACTATGGGTCGAATCAACATCTTTAGTTGGATCGTATCTTAATTTATTATCATCTTGGATAAGAGAGCCATTTTCACATAAATCAGAACATAATCCACAGTTAAGACATGAGACAATGTGTCCATCTGTTTTTTGATTGATTTTATTGACAATAAGTTTAAAATCTTCCATAGAAATTGCATTGTGAGGACAGGCCTTCATACAATTTAAACAAAGCGTACAAGTTGTTTTGTTGATAATTTGAAGTTTACTCATTGAACCATTAGGACAGACATCACTACAAATTCTACATTCACGGCAAATTCCTTCATCCCTATCCTGAACAACCTTAATTGCACTTGTTGGACAGTATTCAGCACATCTTCCGCAAAATATACATTCATCAAAATCTGTTCCAAAGTAACTTCTAGTTACTTCTTTTACTTTATTTTCTTTTATTGGAAGATTATCAATATTAGGAATTAGTATATTCATTGAATTAATGAAATTTAACTGTTTTTCACGTGTAAACTCAGCCCCATCTACTCTTGATGGACAAATTTCAGCACAAACACCACAGCGTGAACATAAACCATAAACAATACCTTCTTCAATATGAATATTGTTTGTTGGGCAGTTATACATGCAGATTCCACAACCATTACATTTAGCCCTATCTATAACATATCCTCCATAATTATTAATGAATATAGCATCATTTGGACAGTTTTCATAACAAATTCCGCAAGTAAGACAACTAAAAGCTCTCCCATTAATTAAACGAATTGCTTTTGTAGGACATTGTTTAATACATTCTCCTTTTCCGTCACATGTATTAGTTGATAAAAACACTTTAACACCCCCTAGCTACTCCTTGCGAATATGAATTTTGACAACAAAATACCGATTAAAGCAGATACAAATCCAGTTGACAATGGAACATAATCATAAAATGGGAATTCACCAATTTGCCATGCCATTATTAAAGCTGCTATTATGATTATCACATACGAAGAAGCTGTAAATGATGTATCACTAATATTATCAGTTTTAATTTGAGATCCAATAATTAAACCCAATATGAATCCAAATAGAATTGGTCCTATAGATATCATTTGTCAACATCCCCTTCAACGAATTTTTTAAAGCCAGCAAATGCAATTACAATAGCGCTTAACCCCACAAATACTTTTAAACCTACAAAAATATTTAAGTAAGGAATAATACCTGCATTAGTTACATCAGGATAATGGAATATTGTTTGAATAGATGCAGGAATAACGTTTAATAAATCTGTTCCAACATTATACAAGAAAAATCCTCCTGCAAATAAACCCACTAAACCTAAAACAATAAATCCTAATGCTCCAATTGATTCGAATATTTCAATATAAGTATGTGAAAATTCCAGAGGAGAATTACCGATTCCATAAATAAGAACTGATAATATCACACCAGAAGCAATCATTGCCCCACCTTGGAAACCTCCACCAGGAGTTATGTGTCCTCCAAGAATAGTCATAATACCCAAACAAATTAAAATTATTGAAATTGGTAAAGCTATTAATTTTAGAATTTGACTCATAGTTTACCTCCTAATCTTCCTCTTCCAAATACAAGTAAAACCACAAGTCCTGCAGTTAAAAGTATAATTGATTCACCTAAAGTATCATAACCTCTGAAATCGAAAATAACCGCTGTTACCATATTTGGTGCTATTTTAGTTCCCAATGAATTATAAATATTACTTACACCAGGAGTAATTATTTTACTAACGTGGAAAACTGCATCAAACAATGTAACAGCCAATATTGAAGTCATGACAGCAGCAAATAGATTTCTAATAGTGTTAGACAAGTAAACCACCCCAGTATAAGAATACTGCAATTAAACCTAAAGTAATAATTGCATAGAATAACATTTTATTAAGTGAATCCTCCTGTTCAATTTTAAACTTAGGAATAAGAGGAATACTCGTTATTAACACGACAGCCAATATTAAAGTAACTAAACCTGCGAGTAAAACACTAATATGCCTAAGCAATAAGCTAGCAATTACTATTGAAACAATTATAAATATTTCTGCAGTAAGACTTCCTGAAACATCAGCATTAGTTACCGGACCAGGAGAGAATAACTTCTTAAATTTTTTAACAACATCAAATATTTGATCATAAAGCTTCATAGTAACAAGCCTCCTACATAATTAGAAATTCCACTTGTTACCACATCAGGGAATAAACCTAATGCAATAATAACAACTAATAATACGAACATAGCGAAAACCATTGCCTTTGGAACATCTTTATCCACAACTTCTAAATCATGTGGTTTTGGACTTAAAAACATAGAGTAGAATGTTTTAACAAATACTACAAAAGTAGCAATGCTGACCATAATAGCTAAAATGGACAATTCGGGAAAACCACAACTTAAAGAAGCTTGAACAAGCATTAATTTAGATTGGAAACCACTTAAAGGAGGTACTCCAGCCATAGCTAAACCACCAACCAATAACATGATTCCAACTTTAGGGTGATAAGCTAAAAGACCACCTAATTTACGAGTATCAACCTCATTAGTAGCATTTACAATAGCTCCAAATCCAATGAATAATAATGCAGTGATAACAATTTCATTTAAAGCCTGGAACAAACCAGCAGTTATTGCAAATTGAGTACCAAGACCAATACCCAAACCTATAAAACCAAGTTCTCCAACAGCCAAAAATCCAATCATACGCCTAAAGTCTGTTTGAGTTAAAGCCATAGATACACCCAATATCATCGCAATAACAGAGAATAATACTATAAGAACCTCAAATATTGGTAAAGTTGAATATATTCTAAACATTATAAGTACAATTGAAATCATTGAAATAACAGTAAATGATTGGAGTAAAGCTGCGCCATGAGGTTCTGCTTTACTGTAAATCCCTGATTTAATAGTGTGGAATGGTGGAAGACCAGAGGCATATAACCATCCAAAGAATATTAAACCTAAGGATAATAAAAATACTGGAGAAGTAGCATCTATAAGACCGCCACGTATTATTGCTACAATATCAGTGACATTAACAGTACCTGTAATAGCTAATAAAAATCCAATACCTAAAAGCATTATTGGGCTTCCAATAGAACCCAGAATCATGTATTTTAAAGCCATTTCATAACTGTAATCAATTGATGAAGCCGCTACAATACCTACCTGTGCAAGTGCCAATATTTCAAAGAACACAAACATATGGAATATATCGTCAGTTAATAATAATGCGGTTACAGCAGCAGTGCCCATAAATAATAAGAATAAATAAGGGCCTGAAACATTTTTATACTTAGTTAAGTAAATAAAGACAACTAAAAATGTCAAAAGACCTATCATTCCAATGAATATCTGTTGCATGAAATTAAAGGAATATGTAATCGCCGGATGATAAATTATGTTTGTCACATTATCCGTCATCGGCTGATATCCTCCGAAGTAATGTAGGCCGTAATTTGATAGCAATGGAATAATCGGCAAACAAATTGCAACTACCAAGGCCAAAATCCTAATAAATTTTTCATATTTTGAAAAAGCACTTAAAAGTAAAGCTGCCATCATAGGAACAATAACCATTAATGGAATAAGTTCATTCATTGTATTCCTCCTGTTTAGATGTGTCAGCTAACATTACACTAGTACTTAAAGTTCCATACTTTCTATAAAGAACCATTACTAAAGCAAGCATGACTGCAAGGGTACTAGCCCCAATTACTATACTAGTAAGTACTAAACCATAAGGTAACGGATAAGATGCATGTGATGCAAACCATGTTGGATCCATATCTGGAGTTAAAATTGGAACGATTCCACCAGCTTTATAACCAATTCCAACAATGAATAAATTAGCTCCCTCTTCTATAAAGCTAATACCTATGATTTTTTTAATAATATTATCTACAAAGATTGCAGCATAAAGACCAATAACAACTAAAGCAATAGATGTAAATAATATAGCAAGTTGAGTTTCAGCCATCATGCATCACCCCTTTGTGTTTTTTTAACAGCCAAAGCAATAAATACCGGTACAATAGCTGCACCAACAATAGCTTGAGTTAATGCAACATCAGGTGCAAGTAATATTTGGAATAAAACCGCAAGTGCACCGCCGGAAAATCCAGTTAATATTGCTGCTTTTAATAAATCTTTCTGAATAAGAGCAAGAATGGCACTTAAAATAGTTATAATCATTAATATAAATTCAATCATCTTACTCCTCCTCAATATCTAAAGTTGAAATTGTGAAACGATCATCCGCCTTAAGTTTTTCAGAATCCACATCTTCTAATTCTTGAATCTTAGATTTGTGAACTACAAACGGGTTTGGATTTTCCACATCTTCTTCAACAATGTTTAACTCTGCATTATTCTCAACATCTTCACTTTTATAGAATGCATTAGCTATTGCATGAGCTGTAAACGGTGCTAAAATAAAGTATATTGCTGCAAGCAAATATTGGCCTAAGCCAATCATTGCAATAATGCAAGCAATATCAAATACTCCAACAATATGAATTCTTCCATAAACAACGTTTTTCATATCTTTAGAAAGACTTACAAGACCTACAGCAGACACAATTACTAAAAATGCTGCAATTAATAGGAGGATTGATTGTATATACTCAACAACCATCATTTATCACCTCCTGCAACAACAGCAAAAGCAACAGTACCTACAAATCCAAAGAATATTAAAGCTAATGATATATCCCTATAAAAAGTGAGATTATACAAACTACCAAAAGCAAGTAAAGCTATAGCAAATGCTACAACTACAACGGAACTTCCAAGCAATCCCATTGAGGTAGTTTTGTAAGCACTTACCCTTAGAGCAACAATCATCATTATGACGAATGCTATTATTAAAATATATTTTGAAATAATCAATATGTCCATTAATATCCCACTCGATTAATTTAAATATAAAGAAGACTTCTCTTAAGCTACTCTAACATCTTCTTAATATATGGTTCAAAAGGAATAATATCCTCCCTACTTCTTGGAGAAATAGCAGCTACTTTAATAATTTGATTTTCAGAATCTAAATCTACAGATAAAGTTCCTGGAGTTAATGAAATACTATTTGCCAAAATTGTCTGAGAAACAGGTCTTTTTAAAACTGTTTCAACATCAATAACTACAGGATTAATATCTCTTCTCATAATCTTATTAAAAGCAACATCAATCGTTGATTTAATAATTTCATAAATAAGGTCTAAGAAATAAATAATTCCATACCCAATTCTAGTCAAAAACATTAAACAAGCTCCATTTCATTTGAATTTAAAGTCAAAAAGTTGACTATATAATTATACAGTAATATTTATCATGATTATTTATTATAAATGTATGCTTTTAGATGAAAAATGTATAATTAACTTAAATTAAAATAGATAAAAATTTAAACAAATATTTTTTACTGCCTAAAAAAATTATTTGAAAATATAATAACGGCCAATCATAATTTAAAAAAATATCCAAAAAAACAATTAAATTAACAAATACCTGATTTATAATAAAAGTACATACACAAAAAAAGTTAAAAAAATATTTATATCATCAAGAGCAAATTTAGTTATGCCTAAATTTAGGTGTTTCATATGAATTTAATTGAAAAGTTAGAACCCGCAATTTTAATATTTGCAATAATAATAGGCTTAACATTAAGTGATATTAAGATATTATCCAACAATATTGGAAATTTAATTAATTTATTCTTATGCATAATGTTGTATGGTATATTTCTAGAAGTTCCTCTCAAAAACTTAAAAAAAAGTTTTAAAAATATTAAATTTAGTTCTACAAGCATCATGATAAATTTTATATGGACACCAATATTTGGGTACTTTTTAGGAAATCTATTTTTAAATGGAAATATGGATATTTTCATTGGATTTTTCATGTTAATCCTAACCCCATGTACAGATTGGTATTTAATATTTACTAAAATAGCAAAAGGAGACTTGAACTTAAGTTTATCTATACTTCCAATTAATTTGATTCTGCAAATCGTATTGTTGCCAATTTACTTGATAATATTTTTCTCAAGCAATGATACAATAAATTACAGTAATTTAGTATATTCATTAATAATAGTTATTGTAATTCCTTTTTTATCAGCACAAATTACTAAATTAATTTTAAATAATAAATTAAAAGAAATAACTAATTTTTTCTCAAAATATCAAATTGTATTTTTAGCGCTAGCAGTATTTGCAATATTTAACAGCCAAGGAAATCAATTATTTGGGCATTTGAATTCTGTTTTAACAATATTTATACCATTAATAATTTTCTTTATTACAACTACCCTCATTGATTTATTATTAAGTGAACAAATTCATTTAACATATGAAGAATATGCTAGCCTAACTATGACAACACTGGCACGTAACTCACCATTAGCACTAGCCATTGCAATAAACTCATTTCCTAATCATGAATTGATAATTATTGCACTTGTAATTGGTCCTTTAATAGAATTACCTATTTTATACTTAGTTTCCAGATTTGCTTTATGGATAAAAAAATCAGGTTTATTTTTTACCTGCAGACTTAAAATTTAATACATATATCAAATATTTACTTAGAGATTGTTTCATAAATAATTAAGAATATTGTTGTAGAATTTAATAGTTTATAACTATCTCAAAAAGTGAAAATAAAAAAGGAATGCGATAAATTAAAGCCAGAACAATTAAAATAAATATTGAAGCTCTAGCAAAATTTTTATAATAAGTTTTAGAGGATATTGGAGAAAATAATTTAACTCCCGCTGGTGTTGTGGCATCAAGCACTATATGTGAAAACAAACCTAAAAATAAAGACAAAACAATTTGAATATATGTTATTTCAAATATTTGTAAAATAACTACTGAAATAAAGAATAACGAAATAAAAATCGGCAATAATCTTTTATTTAAGAATAAAAAACTCAAAAGTCCAATCAATACTGCAATTAAGTAATTATTTGAAAGAGTAGTTACATTGACAATTAATTGCCAAGACCAGATTAACATTAATGCAATAGCCGAAGCCAATATTATAATCCCAGGGATGGAATGTGTAAAACTTCTGTGTTCAGAAAAATAAAACGTTACACCTAAAAATACTATAATTAAACCAACATAATAAGGTAAATTTAAGACATATAATGATATAAAAACCAATAGTCCCAAAATTATCAGCTTATAAACATGTTCTTTTCGGAATTTATGATCAAAATCTGGAACATTAGCACCAATTATGACCAAGGCAATTACGAGAGGATTGAATGAATATAATAATGCCAAAATTAGTGCAAATAAAGAATGGGCCTTATAAGAAGACAAAATCATCACCTTATTCTAATATATCTTTAATATATAAAATAAGTAAATAGCGGTAGCATCTGACAAGTATTCAAAATCCAAAATACTCTAAAAAGCTTTTCATCTGCTCTAAAGATTTTTCAAAACTTCCTTTTCCAACAGATGCGAAAGGAGAGAGAACTTCACAAGTAACGGCAGGTATTCCTCTTAAATTACATGTATCTTCAACAGCACCTTTATATAGTGAACCTGCCATATCATAGTCAATAATTTCACTGCCTACAGTTTTAGAAATATATTGTGCTATTAAAACACTTTCAGGAGTGGGATTTTTTGAAGAAAATACTGATTCAAACCCCGGATTACTATTATATGCCGTTGAGTGAAAATCGCCGACAAAATCTATCCCCAACTCTTCAATACATTGAATAATCCTATTACTTAAAGAATTTTGGATATGTGCCGCCCTATTCAAATCAACATTATTAAATGCCCTTTCGTTGTTCATTGTTGATTTTGGACTAGCGAAGGGAATAAAATAAATAGTATTATTTAAATCCATGTTCATCAATTGATTTAATAATTTCAAATTAGCTAATTGTGGAGGCAATTCATTACCATGAACCCCCGATAAAATAAGCAATTTTTTACCGGAACTTCCCATTTTAAAAATAGGAGTTCCATAAATACAAGATTTTAAAATGAATTTAGAAAATGGAGTTAAATTAATTTTTTCAAAAATATTCCTATTTCTAGCAATATATCCTTTTGATAAAAAAGAAACATATGACATTTCCACATTTTTAAAATCATTCAGAATATCGAAATCCATATTTATTAATTAAATCAAAACCTTATTTAATATTTTTTTGTTGGGATAAAATTGAAAAAGTATATTAAAAGACTTATAAAATTAGTTAATTATGAACGAGAAGCTGAAATAGAATTAATGATTTCCGAAATAGAAAAGATGTCTGGTCAAAAAAGAGAAGAACTAGGCAGAGCCATCAACAAAGTCAAAGGCAAGTATATCGGGAAAGAATTAGGTTTAAATATAGTGCAATTTGGAAGATCAGATATTATAGACACCGAAATTAGTGTCGGTGATATGATTTTGGTGAGTACTGGAAATCCATTGCGAAGTGATTTAACCGGAACGGTAACGGAAAAAGGTGCGAGATTTATAAAAGTAGCATTTGATAATAGGGTCCCAAAATGGGCATTGAAGAAAAAAGTTAGACTAGATTTATATGCAAATGACATTACATTTAGAAGAATGGAAGATAATTTGAAACATTTAAGTCTGAAAGGCAAAAATGCTCTCGAATATTCATTAAATAAACGAGACCCTCAACCTAATAAAGATAGCATTTATATTGACTACATTGACCAGTCATTAAATAAATCCCAAAAGTTAGCTGTTAAAAACAGTTTAACCAGTAAAAATTTCTTTTTAATACATGGTCCATTCGGTACCGGAAAAACCAGAACTTTAGTTGAGTTAATATCACAGGAAGTTAGGCAGAACCGAAAAGTTTTAGCTACAGCCGAAAGCAATGCTGCAGTTGATAATATTGTTGAGAGATTAGTTTTAAACAATAAATTGAAAATTACGCGTTTAGGCCACCCGCAAAGAGTATCAAAAGATAATATCACATACACATTAGCCTATAAAGTTGAAAAACACTCTTTAAATGATAAAATTAAGCGGATTCATAAAAAAATTGATAAATTGATAGAAAAAAGAAGAAGTTTTACTAAACCTACTCCCCAATATAGAAGAGGATTTTCAGACCACGACATCTTATATCATGCTTCCAAAGGAAAAGGGGGTCGGGGCATAAGTGCTGATAAAATGAAATCAATGGCCCAATGGCTTGATTATAATTTAGAGATTGATGAATTGCATGATGAAATTAAAAGAGTAGAAAATAAAATGATTAAAGACATTGTTGAAACAAGCGATGTTATTTTATCAACAAATTCCTCAGCTGCACTTGATAGTATTTCTAACACAAAATTTGATGTTGTAATTATTGATGAGGCATCACAAGCAACAATTCCTAGTGTTTTAATCCCAATTGCTAAAGCCAGGAGATTTATTTTAGCAGGAGATCACAAACAACTTCCGCCCACAATCATTAGCGATAAAGCACATGATTTAGAAGACACACTATTCGAATCATTAATTGAGAAATACCCCCACAAATCTCAGTTATTAAATACACAATATCGTATGAATAAAGTTTTAATGGAATTTCCCAATTCCGAATTCTACAATAATAATTTGAAAAGTGATTCAAGCGTTGATAATATAACTTTAAAAGATATTTCTAATGTTGAAGATGATGATGCATTATTATTTATTGATACCTGCGATTTAGAAAAAAATTATGAAAAACATCTGAAAGATTCTAAATCTATTGTTAATCATATAGAAGCAAGAATTGCTCTTAAAGTTGCAATTGATTATATGAAAGCGGGAGTTAGTGAAAAAGATATTGGCATTATTAGTCCTTATGCTGATCAAGTGAAATTAATTTCTCAAAAAACTGATATTGAAGTGAAGACTGTTGATGGTTTTCAAGGGCGTGAAAAAGAAATTATTATCATATCTACTGTTAGAAGTAATGATTATGGGCAAATTGGTTTTTTAAAAGATTTAAGAAGATTAAATGTTGCAATAACACGTGCTAAGAGAAAATTAATTATTATTGGAAATAGCGATACATTAAAGTCCAATTCAACTTATGAACGGCTGATTGACTTTGTTGATGAAAAGAATTTGAGAGTAAAAATTTAGGTATGCCTAAACTATATATGTTATAAAAAATAAATTAATAATTGAAAGTGATGATGAACATACTAAACACTTTCATATCTCTTAATTGGACTTAAATTTTTTTAACTCATAAATCTTTCAACCTCAATTATTTCCAATTAAGAGAACTCCTCTATCAAAATTCTTTTTAAAAAATGCATATAATGATTATATACTATTAAAAATAAAATAATAAATGTATTAATATTATAAAAATAATAATGATGGTGATTATTAATGGACAAAGTAGTCTTAGCATTCAGTGGTGGACTAGATACCTCTGTATGTGTTAAATTATTAGAAGAAAAATACGATGTAGAAGTAATAACCGCTTGTGTAGATGTAGGTCAAGGCGATGAAGAAATCCAAAAAGCAGAAGATATGGCTGCTAAGATATGTCCTGGAAAACATTACACGATTGATGCTAAAGAAGAATTTGCAAATGAATATATTGCAAGAGGAATCAAAGCAAATGCTGAATATGAAGGATATCCATTAAGTACAGCACTCGCAAGACCATTAATTGCACAAAAAATTATTGAAGTAGCTCAAAAAGAAGGTGCAACAGCAATTGCACATGGTTGTACTGGAAAAGGAAACGACCAATTCAGATTTGAAGCTGTAATTCTTGCAATGTCTGATTTAGATATTATTGCACCAATCAGAGAATTAAATCTAACAAGAACTGAAGAACAAGCATATGCTGAAGAAAAAGGCATTAAATTAAATTACGAGAAAATTTATAGTATTGATGAAAACATTTGGGGAAGATCAATTGAAGGAGGAAACTTAGAAGACCCTGCAAACGAACCTCCGGAAGACATTTACGAATGGACAAAATCATGGGACGAAGCAAATGATGAACCTCAAAAAGTTACTATTGAATTTGAAGAAGGTATTCCAGTAGCTATTGATGGTGAAATGATGCCATTAATAGAATTAATCAAAAAAGCAAATGAAATTGCTGGAAATAATGCTATTGGAAGAGTAGATACAATCGAAAACAGAATGATTGGTCTTAAAAGTAGGGAAAATTACGAAGTTCCTGGAGCTAAATTATTAATTGCAGCCCACAAGGCATTAGAAGAACTTGTTCTGACTACTGACGAATTAAGATTTGCAGAATATATGTCCACACTCTATTCTGATTTAGTATACAGAGCTTTATGGCAAGAACCTTTAAGAGAAGACTTAGACCAAGCTTTTGACAATATGCAACAAAGAGTAAGTGGTGAAGTTACAATGAAACTCTTTAAAGGGTCAATTGAACCATTAATCAGGAAATCACCTTTCAGCTTACACAGTATCGAACAAATCACATTTGAAGATAAAGATACTGACCAAAGAGAAGTTGAAGGTATGATTAAATACCATGGTTTGCAAGCTGCAAATTATCAAAAATTAAACAGATAGCTTTAATGCTATCATTACTTATTTTTTAAAGCTTCAGTGAAATACTCATTGAAAAAATTATAATTATAATCAAATAACTTTTTAAAATTAGAATCTATTATATACATATCACAATAATCATCCTTATCACGAATACCTCTACCATAAGCCTGCATTATCGCCATTACAGCTTGATAATAATACCAAGATGGGTCTAATGATTTACGATATTTAACCTGTTCATTTAATTGCGGATATGGCACTTTAAAAACAATTTGGAATCTACACAAATCCCCTTTTAAATCAACACCATCCTTTATAGAAGCCCCAATAAGAATTGCATCATCTTTACTTTCATTAAATTCCTTTAAAACTTCGTTTCTAGATTCTCCACCGACAAATAATAAATTATACTCTTTTAAATTATCCATAATCCAAAATGCCTGTTCATTGCTTGAAGTATGAATTACTCCTTTTTGATTAGGATATTTACCAATTAATTGTTTGATTTTTGAAATTGCCCTTTTATTTTTCCAGTTTGGAACATTTCTTCTTGAGCCACTCATGTTTCCCACAAAATCCCTATAAATCGGCCTGTTTGAAACATCAAAAGGACTTTTTTCATAGATATAGTAAGTATTGTCCGGATTAATGTTGTTCCATTGGCAGAATTTTTTCATATCCCCCAAAGTGCCGGTTAAAAATATTCTCGTTTCGCCAAAGCTCAACAGATTTTGAGTAGCATCAGAAACAGAATATGGTTTAAATTCTGCTGAAATATCCATTTTATTTTTTTTAATCGATTTAAAATCAGGTACATCAATGATTAAATCTTTACTTTCCAAACCTAACTTTATAGAGTTAAATTCTTTTAAATCACTTTCCAAAATTTGTTTTTCAATATAATCAATGCTAGAATATTTTGAAGGGTTGCTTTCGAATTCATCCAGAGTGACTTGCACTTCTTTACCTTTCCCACCTATTTTTTCAATATTTTCCCCACATGCCTTCATTAATTTTTTACATACGTCAATCCAGTAGTCAGATTCACTTTTTATATGATTATATGATTTTTCTCCTTTCATCAATGCCTCAAAAATATCAATACCAAATTTTGTAGAAATATATTCACGATTTAACAAATGTGATGACAGCATTAACATTTTACGCTCCAAGTTATGTGCCTCATCCAAAATCAATAACTGCCTTGGATCAAGCATTTGATTGTCAACACCAACACGATACATAAAATCATAGTTTGTAATAACGTTTTTTGATTTTTTTGCTTTTCTAAAAGCTATTAAATAGTCACAGTCACTGCATCTGGCAATATTATACTCCGCCCTTATACAAAAATCACAATTGCCCTTATAATTGCATTTATAATTTCCTTTTCCTTTTATTTCAACCAGCATTTCACCAAAATCATCCAAATACTGTTTCTAGAGTTGTTTTGTCATGGTTAAAATATAAGAATCATCATACATATTAGCGAGAGTTGTTGCAATTGCAGATTTTCCTATGCCTGTTCCTGCTTCAAGAATAATGTTTTTATATCCTTCATTTATTGCAAGATTAATTTTGTTAATTAATTTAATTTGGGTGTTTCTAGGATGGTGTCCGGTTAATGACCAATGAATCATCCAGTCCAAGTTAGAATTATTATTTTCAGTTTTCATGTAATCCCTACTCACAAGATATTCACGATTACTCATTTATAATATAAAATATTTAAAAGTTTATAATAAACAAATAAAAAATAATATAATCATATGACAAAAATTGAGCAACTACAAGATATAATTGATTCATCCGAAAATATTGTATTTTTTGGAGGTGCTGGTGTATCAACGGAAAGTGGTATTCCGGATTTTAGAAGTGCAGATGGAATATATTCAAAAACTCCTGAAGAATTAGTATCCCACACATTTTATTTTGAACACACTGAAGAATTTTTTGAATTTTACAAAGAAAATCTTATTTTTAAGGATGCTGAACCTAATCCGTCACATTATAAACTAGCAGAACTTGAAAATAAAGGAAAATTAAAAGCAGTCATTACACAAAATATTGATGGTCTTCACCAAAAAGCTGGTTCAAAAAATGTTTTAGAACTTCATGGCAGTGTTCACAGAAATTACTGTCAAGTATGTAATAAAAGTTATAATCTAGACTATATTTTATCATCAGAAGGGATTCCAAGATGTGAATGTGGTGGAATTATAAAACCTGATGTAGTTCTATATGAAGAGCCTTTAAATAATGCGATTTTAAGTTATTCAATCGATTATATTTCAAATGCAGACACATTAATTATTGGCGGAACCTCACTTGTTGTTTATCCTGCTGCAGGATTGATAAATTATTTCAATGGAAAAAATTTAGTTTTGATTAACAAAAGTGAAACTCCATATGATAATATGGCTAATTTAGTTATAAATGATGCTATTGGAGAAGTATTCTCAAAACTCAGATAAATCAAACCCTAAAGGTTCTGGAATTAGTTTTATTCCATTTAATGAATTATCACATTTATAAACTAGTATTTCAACGCCATTTTCATAAGCTTCATTTAGTGTTTTAGAAAATAATGAATCATTTTCCCAATTGGGTCTAAAAAATTCGCCCAATGGATGTTGGACTAAAAAGAAAACAACAGTTCTGAAACCTTCTTTTTTTAGTTTAATTAATTCTTTTAGATGTTTTGTTCCCCTTTCTGTTGGTGCATCTGGAAATCTTGCTTCTTTGTCAACGACAAGAGTTACTCCTTTCACTTCCACAAAACATGGCTCTTCTAGAAAGGTTGTCCCGCAACAATCATCAACTTCATTTGCCAAGTATATATCAATTCTTGAATTATCTATTGTTTTTTCTCTTTGATGATAATCATAACCGGAAAGTTCTTTTATTTGACCATTAATAATTGCATCATATACAATACTATTAGCTTCCTGTGAGTATATTGATACCAAATAACCTCTGTTTTCTACAAAATGTAGGCTAAATTTAGTTTTTCTATTTGGATTATCGGATGGTTTTAGCCAAACAATTGAATTTTCAACAAGCAGTTCCTTACATCGCCCAGTATTTGGAACATGAGCTATTTCTATTTGACCATTTACATCAACTTCAGCTATAAAACGATTTGGCCTTTTTTTAAAAATTCCTTTAACATAATCCATTTTTAATCACATTACCAATAAATGAAACTAAATTTGTTGCTGAAAATCCATTACCATAATTTTCATATGCCTTATCGCCTGCAAGACCATTGATAAAAACACCCAAACATGCACTGTCAAATGTATTAAGGCCTTGTGATAATAATGCAGTGATAATACCTGCAAGAGCATCACCAGTTCCCCCCACAGTCATTCCAGCATTACCTGAGCGATTGATTCTAAATTTAGAAGAAGATAAAATTAAATCATTTTTACCTTTAACAACAACTGTACCTTTTATATATTTTGTAATTTGTTGAAACTCAGCAATATTATTATTTACTTTATTAAAATCATAGCTATCCAAATCTAATTTTAAATTAGCATTGAAAAACTTATTAAATTCAGATAAATGAGGTGTTAAAATAATATTTTCTTTATTTTTAATTAATGAAATATCAACTTGTTTTAGGCCATCTGCATCCAATACAATAGGTTTTTTAATTTTTGTAACTAAAATATTGAATAATTTTGATGTTTCATCATTAATACTTGATCCTGGACCAACTAATACAGCATCAACTTTATCTACCAGTTTTAAAATATCATCCAAATGATTTGAACACAAATAATCTCCTTCAAGAGATTTTACTATTAAATCCGCTGATGCAGATTTTATTGGTATTGAAGCATTCTGCGGTGTTGCAACATAAACCAAATCAACACCCGCGCCAAAGGCAGCCATTCCCGAAATAGCTGGTGCACCATGATAATCTTTACTTCCACCAATAATTAATATAGACCCATTATTTCCTTTATGTGATGAATTACTTCTATTTTTAAGTCTTAAAAAGTCACCATAGTTTATAAAATATTCTGCTTCTAAAGGTATTCCTATATCTGCCGTTACAAGACCACCAACAATTTCTTCATCAGCATCCCTTACACCAGTTTTTATTTTATGAAAACTAATAGTATAATCTGGAACAACAGCAATATCATCAACGCCACCAGTTAGAGGATCCATTCCTGAAGGTACATCAATACTTATTTTAATACCTTTTGAGGCATTAATTACTTCAATGGCTTTTTTAATATTTTCCTGAAGATTACCTTTAATTCCCGTTCCCAAAATCCCATCGACAATAATGAATTCTTCATCTTCATCCAGTTTAAAATCACCAACAGTCGTTAAATCATGAATTGTTAATCTGGATAACCTTGGCTTCATATTTAGTAAAACATCAAGATTAGTTTTTGCTTCAAAAGAATGAATATTATCTTTTAACATATAAATTTCAACATCATACCCCCTATTAAGCAAATAGCGAGCTGCAACAAAAGCATCCCCACCATTTCCACCAGAGCCTGTAAACATAACCACTTTTACAGGTTTTGCATAAGAAAAAACGGCTATTTTAGCAACTTCCTCACCTAATGATTTTCCAGCGGCTTCCATCAAACACAGTCTTGATAATCCCAAGTATTCGCAATTTGCATCAGTAACCATCATATCAATTGGATCCATTTAATCACCATAAATAAATTTAATATATTTCCATATAAATATATCATATCTACGGAAGGAAAAATTTTATGAAAAGATTTATATTTGAATTTTTTAGAAAAATTGTGTCAAATGGAGTAATTTTAATCATATTACTTTTCACATTTGGAATAATAGGTTCCCATTATATAATGGACTTGGATTTAATTGATTCCATTTATTATGCTGTCATTACCATGGCAGCAGTGGGTTATGGGGATTTTTACCCAACAACCGCGATTCAAAAGATTTTTGCAGTGACACTAGCTTTGGGAGGAGTTGGTTTTCTTGCTTATATCTTTAATGTTATATTAACTAATTTTCAGGAACGCATGAGCAAATATTCAAAAGGAGTTAGGAAAATGAGATTTATCGAACATATAGATAATTATTATATTCTCTGCGGTTATGGGAGAGTTGGAAAAGTAGTCTATAAAGAACTCAACCAAAGAAAACAAAATGTTATAATCATTGAAAAAAACGAGGAAATTTGTGAAGATATAAAAGAAGATTCATCTACTATTGTTTTAAATAAAGATGCTACGGAAGATAATTTAATAGCTAAATTAGCCGCTGAAAAATGTAAAAGCGTAATCATCAGTACCGGAGATGATGTCACCAATTTATTTATCGTATTAACAATCAGAGAAATAAACCCTGATGCATGGATTGTTACAAGAGCAAGTAAAACAGAAAATTTTAAAAGACTTAGAAAAGCTGGAGCAGACAAAGTTGTTTCACCAGAGATAATTGGAGGAAAAGACCTATATTTGGAGTCAGCTAAGCCTCATCTTTTAAGATTAACCGTTCAGCATACTACTGATGAAATTTTGAATGAATTTAAAATTATAAGCAAACACGGATGCACACTAGAAAATATTGATTATCATTTTCCTGGAATTGAAAGCCCATTAAGCAGAACTATAAAATCAATGGACATGGAAGATGGAAAACAATTTTGGAAATTTTTAAATAATAATAAAGAGGCTAAAGACTCCTTGAATAATTTATATAATAGTGTTGATAATATCCATAGCCATTGGATTTCAGGCCCTAATAAAAAAACTCTTGAAGAATTAGTTAAAGATTTAGAAAAACGAGAAACGATTATTGGAAAAAATTTAACTGACAAAGAAATATCTGAATTAACAAAAAAAGAGAAGAGTAGAGAGTAAAATCTCTCTAGAATAAGTCATGTAAGTTAAGGATGTAAGAACCTAATTTACCATCAAAGTTACCTGCGCTGATTTCAAGTACACCGTCAACAGCACAAGCTGCTTGAATACCTGCTTTCATTGCAGCTTTAACAGATTCCTCATCTACTCCATCAATAACTATTTCAAATACACCATCAGCATCCGGCCTAATATCAGAATCCACTTCATCTTTTAATGTTACACACATTTTTTCGTTAGTGGATGCAGGCAAGAATGCGTATTTATTAGAGCCTACTTTAGAACCGGAAGCAACCATACCACCAGGGAATGGAGTAATTACACCTTCAACGTTTGAAATTGCTGCTACAGCTAATTGAGCTGCTTTAACACCAGTCATTTGATCTTTTGCTAAGATAAAGAAGTTTCCTCCAGCTACACCTTCTTTGAATCCGAATGTGGATTCTACTAAGAAGTCACCGGACATGATTGGAATGGAGTGAACAGTTTTTCCAGCAATTTCACAGTCTTTTTCAAATCCATCACCGAAATATTTGAGTTTAAAACCAGTTTTTAATACATCTTCTGATTCAAGTAAGTTGAACGCAGCTGCAGTTGGGGCAGTTAAAATACACATACCTATTCTTTCCATTAATTCAGCATCAAGTGCTTTTTTACCAGCGTGACAAATCATAATCGCATAACCTGGTCTTCCGTCAGGAGTTTCATTAGCAGGTACGAAACAATCAATACCTGCTTCTGCAGGACATCCAATAACTGAGGTTCCGTAACCAGTTGCTTCAGTAGCTGCGATTTTTGCTAATTCTTCGGTAGCTGCAGTAACTAAAATTCTAGTTACTTTGATTCCGAAACCTTCTGCATAAGTTTCTTTAATATTTACACCGTTGATTTCCATAATTTCACCAAATTATATAGTACAAAAAAATAAATTTTTTGCTATACTAAAATATTTAAAATAAAATAAAATAAAGTTTTCTATTTATTCATTTTCACTTTCATCAGATATTTCTTTAGAATCGGAACCGAAGGATATTTTATCTAAAGCTGAAGAACCATAATATGGTAAAATTAGTAATCCAAGAATAGTAGCTAACCAAAATGAAATTAACCTTTCAATAACAGTAGCTCCTGCTGAAATAGAAGCATTGATGCCTGCAGCAGCATAAAAGACAATCATTATACCATCAACTGCACCAAGACCTCCTGGAAGAAGTGGAATCATACCTGCAAGTGAAGCCAAAATAAATACCTCACCTATAACAATAGGACTAACATCGGCACCAAATGCTAAAAATACTATATAAACCCTTAAAATCTCAAATCCCCAAATTATAAAAGATAATGGGAGAGCATAATATAATACTTTTTTATTACGAATAACCAAATTCATAGTGTCTTGAAAACCTTTAATCACATTATGAATTTTTTGCTCCAATTCATCAGAATTTTTCTTATAAAAACGTCTAACAATACCAATAATCCAACCATCAACCCTTTTTCCGAAATTAGGATTAATTGACATGTAAATTAATAAAATTAAAATTATTACAATAACAATTACAGCAACAATCATTAATATAAGTAATGCCGGTGAAAGATCAAAATACATAGTCATTCCAATAATAGTTAAAATAGCTAAAAATACGAATGGAAAAGTATCTAATGCCCTATCCGCCACAACTGCAGCAAATGTCTCTTCCATAGGATAATTTTCTTCCCGAGCAAAAATATAGGCTCTTACGGGTTCTCCACCACCTCTGCCTGAAGGAGTAATATTATTAACTGCAAGGCCAACCAATGTAATTGGAAGTAATTTAAAAATACCTGCATTCAAGTCAGCAATCTCATTCAATATTTTCCACCGCAAAGTGTATAAAAAATAAGTAAAAACTTGAGTAATAATAGCTAAAGCTATTAAATATAAATTTGCAATTTTTAAAGCATTTATAACATCATCAATACCAACAAAGTATAATATTGCGACTAATATTAAAATACTAATTGCAAGAAATATAATAGTTTTTTTATCCATAAAATACCAACCATATTTTTTACTATATATTACTTATATTTGACTTAAAAATTTATATATATATTTGTTCAAATTAAATTTATATATTAACCAAGAAGGCATAATGCATGAGATATGTAAATAAAAATGACTTGTTTATTATAGCCAGAAATTCTGGAAGACTAATGATTGGGATTGGGGTTTTGTGTTTAATACCAATTATTGTTGATTTAATATATCTTGAATTTAATGTGATGGGATATATAATACCTGCGTTAATATCTATTGTTTTAGGATTTGTTTTTAATAAAGTATTTGATAAATATTCTGATAAAAAAATGCGCTTAAAACATGGTATGATTATCTCTTCCCTATCCTGGTTGTGGGCATGTCTCATCTGTGGACTTATACTTCATTCAATTACAGGCATTGGCATAGAAGACAGTTTGTTTGAAAGCATGTCTGCACTTACCGGCAGTGGAATTACAATATACCAAGATGTAGAAATTTTACCTCAAAGTATCCTATTTTTCAGAGCCCTTCAACAATGGGTTGGTGGTCTTGGAGTTGTTGTTATGATAATTGCCGTAATGACAAAACCTGGAAGTGTATCTGCCAAATTATACCAATCTGAAGCTCGTGAAGAACGTATTAAGCCATCCACCAAAGCTACACTTAAAAAAACAGTCAAAATTTATTTAATTTATACTATTGCAGGAATAACTCTATATACCATTGCAGGAATGCCTATTTTTGATTCTGTTTGCAATACATTCACCATTATCTCAACGGGCGGTATGAGTATTAAAAATGCAAATATTGGATTTTACCAAAACGATATCATTTACTTTATTACAATAGTTATAATGATTTTAGGAGCTACAAGCTTTTTAGTGCACTATAAAGTTATAAAAACCCATGGAAAATCATTAATTCATGACCTGCAATTTAAAGTACTGATTACATTAATTGCTGTATCAACAATTATTGTATATTTGGCATCCGATATTGTCCCGATTGAAATATTATTTACTGTAGTATCAGCAGTTACAACAACTGGAGCCAGTGTGCAAAGTTCAACAGTCATGGGAAATTGGCCACCATTTGTACTTATAGTGATAATGACATTAATGACCATAGGAGGGTCCAGCGGTTCTACAGTAGGTGCACTAAAATTAATGCGTGTAATTACATTTTTTAAAGGAACATATAAGAATTTGCGTCAAATATTATCTCCAGAAGGCAGAGTAGTGCCTCTTCAAATTTCAGGCCAAAAAATAACTTCAAAAGCAGTGGCGCAAAGTGGAAATTATATAACATTATATATGATTTGTATTTTAATTACTTGGTCATTACTCTGTTTATACGGACATGACCCCATAGAAGGATTATTCTTTACAATGTCTCTTCAAGGAAACGTTGGTTTAGAAATAGGGCATGTTACATCCGCACTTCAACCTCAATTAAAACTTATTAGTATATTTAATATGTGGTCTGGAAGATTAGAAATTTATCCTGTTTTAATTACAATAAGATCTCTTTTTGAAATTTTTAAAAGATAAATTATATAAATTTTAAAAATACAATATTCATTTGTTAAAACAAAGTTGGTGATTTTATGTATATTATTATTATGGGTCTTGGTCGTGTAGGCTTATCCCTTGCAAACTTATTAATTGATGACGGATATGACATAACATTAATCGATGATGATGAAGCATTATGTAATGATGCTGCAGCAGAACTTGATGCTTTGGTTATTTGTGGAAACGGTACCAATTCAAAAATACTTGAAGAAACAAACATTGAAGATGCAGATTTTTTTATTGCAACAACCGGAAATGATGAAGCAAACCTATTATCCTGTATCTTAGTTAAAAAATATGATGTTCCAAATATTATTGCTCGTGTAAGTAATCCGGACCACGAAGAAGCATTTAAAGCTGTTGGAATAGATAATGTAATAAGTCCTGAAATTACGGCAGCAGGATTTTTAGAAAAATTAGTAACAAGACCAAATGTTGCGGATTTAGTTTCCATCGGCGAAGGTGATGCAGAAATCTTTGATATGACCATAACTAATGATAAAATGGTTGGAAAACGTGTTGGCGATGTATCACCAACAAAAGATTTCATTATAATTGCCATGTACCAAAATGAAAAATTGATAATTCCCCAAAAAGATCATATTATCGCACGTGGAGAAAAAGTTTCCGTACTTGTTAGAAGAGGATCATTTTCCAAAGTATCTAAAAAACTTGAAAAATAAATTAAAATTGACTATAAGAAAATTTAATATGCTCTTTCCCGTTTCCTTCAACTATCGGACCATGTCCCGGAAGTAAATTAACAACATCCAAATTAGTCAATTTTAAAACAGATTCTTTTAAATCATTCCAATCTCCGCCAATATCTGTTCTTCCAACACCACCGTGAGAAAAAACAGTGTCTCCAGAAATTAAGTTTACTCCATCCCATAAACAGATTCCTCCACTGGTGTGTCCCGGCGTGTGAATGATTTTGAAACCTCTAATCTCATCGCCATCCTTTAATTCAATATCAACCCTAGAGTTATTAACATCATCAAAACCAAAAGCTGTGCCAGTAGTTCCTAAAGTATCCTCATTACGAATGGAAATAGCATCCAATTCATGAACTGCAATTTCAGCATTTTCAAAAAAGTGATTGCCTCCAATATGGTCAAAATGACAATGAGTATTTACTACTAATGAAATATCTTCTCGTTTAATACCATGTTTTTCAATTTGAGATATTAAATAATCCTCATTTGTTCCTGTTCCAGTATCAACCAACATATCCCCAATCAAATAACAATTTGAGTCCATATTGTAACCTGGAATAAATAAAATATTATTAGAATTCATAGAAATAATTATGATTAAAAGTAGTAAAAAAAGATTTGTATAAAAATGGGGTCACAGGGATTTGAACCCCGATCCTGGGATATCTCTTGCCTCAGTACTCCAATTGATCATCACAACAAGTACTGTTCAGTTACGCGTATATTTCTTCAAAGACAACTGGAGTCCCAGATGATGCCTGGTTACACTATAACCCCACACATAACATACAGTAATTAATATATATTTAATTAGTATATAAATTTTATTATTAACTTAATCCATTGCAACTGATGCTACTACAAGTTACAAATCACCATGATACATTCACCGAAATAGAGTAAGATAAATCATCTATTAATGATTTAAATAATAAACTCAGTTTTTACACCATTTTTGTGTACTTATCATTAGATATGTATTAGTGTTAAAATTTCATTTGCTTATCAATACCAGAAATTTCATCGATTTCTAATCCTTTTTCTAAAGCAAAATCTTTTTCAACTTTATAATTGCCGTTTCTTGTTCTTTCGGCATTTTCCGGTTCTAAAAATAGCCATTTAGTATATTTGAATTTGACACCAATATAAGGTTTAGCACCAAATATTTTAGAAAATTCCAAAAGAGCATCAATTTGCTCCGAATCAATATAAATCTTATCTTTGGTAGTTGTTTTAACTTCAATAGCCAAATATAATTTTCCATTTCCAGCAACAACATCCGGCAAGGGTCTTTTAGTAGCTCCTCCAGAAGCTGGAGCTCTCATAGCTGCAAAATTTCTCTCCCAAAGTTTATGTACTAAATCTCTTTCTTCAGCAGAACCTTTCTTCGCCAAAATAACACCGAAAAAAATAGTTTATAAATGGGGCCGGGGCCGAGATTCGAACCCGAGTCCCGGGATCCACAGTCCCGGAGGATGACCGCCTACCCTACCCCGGCATTTTAAAATATATGAAATAAAAAATTTGTTAGATGCGGGAGCAGGGATTTGAACCCTGGTAGACCTGCGTCAACAGGTCCTAAGCCTGTCCCCTTTGGCCTCTCGGGCACCCCCGCTTAAAACGAAAGTGAAACAGAAACCATTAAAAATCTTAACAAGTTTTTTAAATGCTCCGGCCGGGATTCGAACCCGAGTCTTCGGCTCGAAAGGCCGAAATGATTGGCCGGACTACACCACCGGAGCAACAAATAATTAAAAGTTTAGTAACATGGGCCCAATGGGGTTCGAACCCATGGCCTTCCGGTTATGAGCCGGACGCTCTACCTGGCTAAGCTATGGGCCCTAAAAGCGCCATCGACAGGGCTCGAACCTGTGACCAATCGGTTAACAGCCGAACGCTCTACCTACTGAGCTACGATGGCATATGTTAACCCACCATCTTAACCAAATAAAACCCATGTTTAAAAATCAAAAGACTTTAAACAGTATTTTATCATATATTTTTACTACTATATAAAAGTTATGATTTTTATGGATTTTTCAAGTAAAATATTAAAAACACTAATAATTAGTTAGTAGATACTTTTATATAAATCTAATTAAATAGTTGAAAATATGGAATCGAACATATTTGATTTAATAAAAGATGCTAATGAACTAACATTAAAAAAGCATGGTGATTTAGTTACTCTCGAAAGAGCAGTATTTTTATCATGGTGGTGTGATAAAGGAGACTGTGCATTCTGTTATATGTCAACACAGAAAAATAAAATCAAAGATCCAACAAAAGCTAGAAGAAATATTAGTAATATCTATGCTGAAGCTGAAATGTGTAAACGTCTAGACTGGAATATTGAATTTTTATCTGGAGGATATGAATCATTTACAAATCAAGAAATAAAAGAAATAGCTTCAACAATTAAATATATTACTGGAGATGGAGTTTGGTTAAATACAGGCATTACTGATGAATTATCTGAATTCGAATCAGAAATTAAAGGCATAACCGGTGCCGTTGAAGTAGCCAATCCTAAAATTCACAATAATGTTTGTCCATCAAAAAGCCTAGATGAGATTTCTAACATGTTAGATACTGCAGGAGA
>CACXWH010000017.1 GCA_902771225.1 uncultured Methanobrevibacter sp.
AAATCATTTGATCAAAGTCAGAAATGAAGTTTTCATCTTGCACTACTCTGAATTTTTCATATTTTTCAAGCACATGTTCTCGTGCTTCTTCAGCAGATACCTTACCTTTGCCAACAAGAATTGGCAGCCTTCGAAGTTTAAGGTAGTCATCCAGCAGTTCTTTCCAATCTTTCATACCCATTGGGATTCTATCCTCTGCGCGTGATTCGGCTAAATTCAAAAAAACCTTCTACTAAACTATTTAATCTTGATAATTCATTTTGATTCAAATAATTTTTGGATATGACTACGTCACTTTGGAGTATTTTTCCATTTGGTGCTTTTTTCCAGGTTGTAAATCCCATATTGGGATTTTCAATATCGCTTCGTGTTTCTATGAGTTCTGCTGCAGTATGGTTGCTTATTGCAAATATCGGTTTGTTTTGTACTGTGGCAAAGAATTCCTTTGTTATGTCTGCATCTTTGTTATAATCAAAGCTTGTTGCATAAATGTCTGTGATAATGCTTTGATATATTTTGAGAACTGGTTCCAAAAATCTCTGCTACAACTTTTTGACTTGCCCATAGGGTTTCATTTCCTATTAAAAATTCGGCTTCTATAGTCTAACTTATAGCAGTAGGGTATTTTTTCATTATTAGATAAAAAGAAAAAAAATGGTTTAATATTATGCATCCGCATATAATAAACCGATAGCTCTGTATAAAAATAATATTATAAACGGTATTCCGACAAAAATACCTATGAAAACACCGATATATGGAATTAATCCAATTAGTCCGATGACAAATACTAAAGCAAATGTAATTATATAAATTACAATTAATGTAACTATCATTTTTATTAAACCGACTTTTGATATGTCCCTTAGTATTTCTCTGAATCTCAAACCTTCGGTTCCACTTCCGGTTTTTGCAAATCTGACTTGTGCAGTAAATGATAAAAATGAAAATATGATAAATAAGATAATTCCAGCAATTAAAGTAATACTTAATGCATTGGTGAATGTATTCATTGTTGATTTGGGAACTGCTGCTATTATTGTTGTCATATTTGTTGTTTCATTAGCTAGAGAATTAATGCCGACATTTACGATTTCAGTTAATGAGGAAAACAATTTTGTTGCAGAAGCGATAATTATGACAATGACCAAGGGTATAATGAAATAGATTATATTTAAAATCAATGCTTTAACACCAAGGACAAATTGTTTTACATAATCAAAATCAGGAAGTGTATCATCACGCTCAGTTCCACTTTTAATGACATCCATTGAGTATCCTAAAACTACAAATGCAACAATTAATGTCACAAGGGTTAAAATGAGAGATAAAGTACTATCTTTAACACCATATGATGGAAGAATTGTTGATAAACTCATTATAATAATTAAAGCACAGAATATTAAAAATTTTCGAGTATCGCTAATAGGATATTTAATAGCATCCATAATAATTTCACGTAACTTCATATTTATCACATAACTTAACTGTTTGACAAATATATATTTTTATATAATAGTATTTAAAATTTAAAGTATTTAATTAATAATTGATTTCTTAAATGACAAAGGTATTTTGTTTGTATAATTAATTGCCATAATCTTAATATATGCGAATAATATAAATATATTAATATAGAGGCATAATATGAACAAAAAAATGTTTACATTAATTATTGTTATATTTATTTCCTTTTGTTTTATTGGTATTGTTGTAGCACAAAATGCCACACATGATAATAGTACTGATCACGGTAAAACAATCGATAATAAAATACCGGTCAAGAATAAGACAATAGATAATAAAAACGATTCGAACAAATCCAAGCATAACTATATTTTAGCTCAGGGAAGTGGAAGCGACATTAGGTTTAGTGATGGGTTTAGAGGATTTATGCTTGATTATTCAAAACATCCTGCAAAAGCGGGAGATGAATTCAAACGTGCCTCTGCATCAAAGGCAGGTAATTCAAATACACTGGAGCTAGCTGTAGTTGAATGCTATAAACTTGGTTTATCTGGCCAGATTGGACAAATAATGGCTGAATTTATACAATCAGGATCTTCAGGTTCTGGTGTCGGTGGGGCCGTTGCTTCTTCGCATGAAAGTGTAGGTGCCCATTCGGTTGTTAGAATAAATAAAAATACTGAAGCTGTTTTTAATTTTGAAGTTTTAGAATCTGTATCAGGTAATGAATCAGATTATTTTGCATACCAAGTATCATTTAGATCAGTCAATGATGTAAATAAAACT
Source organism: uncultured Methanobrevibacter sp. (assembly GCA_902771225.1). Lineage (GTDB taxonomy): Archaea > Methanobacteriota > Methanobacteria > Methanobacteriales > Methanobacteriaceae > Methanocatella. Next base: position 2,254 of record CACXWH010000017.1, read on the forward strand.
AAAAATTTAACTAATAAAACAAATACAACAAACATTACCAATGCAACTAACATTACAAATATGACTTTTCAATGGGATAATTTAACAAATGAATCATTTCTAAAGGATTTATATGATTTTTTACTTTTCCTTGGAGATTTACTCTATGGTGCATGGGAACCTATTATCGAAACATTATTAAATGACCTTCTATTGTTTATCCATGCTCTTGAAGAATTAACAAAGATGTTTGGACAATTTATGTCTGAAATTCAGTCGCTGATGGATGCCCTTCAAAAACTTTTACAAATGCTTGATGCATTATGGAAAGAACTTGATGGAATTTTAAAGATGTTTGCTATTCTTTTGAATCTTATTCAGCAGATTATAGACTTAATTAATTATATATTGGATTTAATTGTAGCTATTATTAATGCAATTATTGCGCTTATACAGCAAATTTTAGAGTTACTGTTAGCATTAATAAATTTCATTATAGATTTAATCAATCAGCTCTTGGCTTTAATTCAAGCGATTTTGGACTTCTTGAAAGCAGCAGGTAGTTTTCTAATTAATGTCATTGAAAATGCATTAATTATAATATGCGCATTTGTGCTCATTACAATTGGAGCATTTGTTTACAACAGAATAAAAAGATGATCTTATATTATTATTGGGAGTGTCTGATAATTATTTGATTTTCAGATCTCCCATATTTTTATTTTATTTCTAAATCTACGATTATTTCATTCTTTATTATGGAATTTTTATTAATTTGTCTATAATATTTATATCTACATTTTTACATATTTTCGCTTGTTTTATTAAATTTAAAATAGTTTTTACTACATTTACACTTGTATGCTTGTGTATTTTTTTAATATTGTATGTGATTGTGTATGGGGTTAATTCATCGTTTACTCTTTTGGTTTCCCGATTTTTTTATTCCTCTGATGTTTCTAGATAAATTCCTTCACATAGATTCAAACAAAGATAAATGTAATGACTAAATTTTTCTTCTTAATTAGTAGGGGATATATTCGTTGCACAGTGAGGGATAATATTTTTAATATTAAAACTAAATTAGTATTATGAAAAAGTTTTTGAGTGTTGCATTAAAATTCCAATGGAAAACAATAGTAATCATTTTTGCATTACTGATTATTCAGACATTTTTTCAAATGGAAATAATTGATTTGTTCGGCAAGGCTTTAACTGGAGTTAAAGAACAGAAAATAGACTTGCTTTTCAAATCAGGATTATACATGTTAGTGTATACTGCCTTTGTGATGATTGCCATTTATGCCACATCTTTTCTCTCAACAAGAGTGGCTTCAAAAGCGGCATATACTGTCCGTGAGAAAATCTTTCATATTCTAATGAACTTGCCTGATGAGGAAATTGCCAAATTTAAAATTTCCGGGCTAACTACACGGTCAACCAGAGGGATGTCCTCGGAACAGGGATTTATAGTGATAATACTCACACAATTAATGCTGATTCCAGTCACGCTCACAGCAATTATATATGAAATAGCATTGATTGATGGGACTTATGCGTTATTTTTCTTGTCATTTGTTGGCGTTCTTTCCATAATCGTAATTTTTAGAATGAAACAAATTGTTAAAATATTTTTCAGAGCTAAAAAGACATATGGGAAGTTAAACATGATGTTTCTGTCCAAAATCACTGATATTGCCTGTAGGATTCCATTTAAAAAACAGGAGTATGAAGCTGAATTTGAAAAGGCATGTGAGAATTCCTATGATAAAAACGTTAAGTATATCTTAAGTCAGTATTACCTCGGGCCGGTATTATTATGGGGTTTATATACTATTGTTCTGATTACATTCGCAATGATTAATTCCGGATACAGCATTGGCTTTGAAACCGACAGCATAATTGATTCATTTATTATTCTGATATATGTTGCCTACTTCGTTTCTACCTTGACGTTTGTCCCTGCTTTAATTGATAGGTGGCCACGTGCATATGCCACTTCCGTGCGTTTAGAGGAAGTCCTGAATATTGAAGATAAAATCATAAAATCTGATAACGCAACTGATAATCCAAAAGAAATAGAAATTGTTGAGGAAGATATTGATTGTGAGGATAAGGGCATATGGGCTGAAAGAAAGGACCTCATTCAAAAATTCCGCAGAATATTGAAAGACGATAAGGCCAAAACAATAATATCAATGATTTTACTTACCGCATCTACATTGTGTATGGTTTATGCTCCTAAAGTTGCAGGAAAGACGGTTGATTTATTGGGTTCTAATGTGAATTCATCTAACGATGTTGCCATCTACACTAATCTTGCCTTGTTGCTGGTATTATATTCTGTAGGGTATCTGTTTAAGTTGCCTCCAAAGAGAATCATGGGAGTTATCGGCGAAAAGGTTGCCTATAATTTAAGAATGAAATTATTTGACAAGATTGACCTTATCGGTTCAGGGTTCATTCAGGAAAATTCAAAGGGTCAGATTCTATCCAGATTGAATAATGACGTGATGAACATCAGGGAGTTCGTCTCTTCCCGTATTTCTGAAATTTTTGCGCAAATCATATCGATAGTCCTTGTAGTGGTATTTATTTTGATGACAGATGTTAGACTGGGCTTGATATATCTGGTTATATTACCGGTTTATGCCATCTGCTTTTATATATGTGACGTTAAATCTAGAGCCTATTATGATGGTCATCAAAAGCAGTTGGGCCGATTGATGAGCTATTTTGAAAGAGGTCTGTCAAATCGCCATTCATTCCATGAAAAAGGGTTTAAAAAAATCAATAAAACTGTAATTGACAATTATATAAAATCCAGAAACGTTACTAATTTTATGGAGCCTATTACAACATTCTTAACAAATGTAAGTAATATAACTGTTTATATTGCAGGGGTTTATCTTTTATCAGTTAATGAAATACAGCTGGGAACCCTATTGGCGATTATTATGTATGGGCAATTAATGACAAAACCTATTAAGAAACTAAGCACCTCAATGGCTTCTATTGAAACTGCATTTTCAAGCATCAAAAGATTATTTGCGATTATTGACTATCAAAAAGATGAATAATTGAATTTCAATCAAAAAATCCAATCCAAAAATTTAATCATTGGTGAAATCAAATACAAAATTATCATGTTAAAATATTATTGAATTAATAATGTGTTGGGGGATTAATAAATATGAATGAAAAGGTTAACGAAAATTCTTGGATTCCATTAATGGTTGTGGCCTGTGCTACATTTATTATAGCAGTGGACACTTCATTCATGAATGTTAGTATTTCTCAAATTAGTGCTATTTGAATACTGATGTCAGTACCATTCAAATGATTGTGTCATTTTATACTCTTATCACCGCTGCGTTAATACTGCTCAGTACCAAACTTCAGGACATAGTTGGTAAAAAGAAACTGTTTTTAATTGGTGTTGTACTTTTCGGTATCGGTACATTTATTGCAGCAATAAGTTTAAGTGATACAATGTTATTTGTCGGATGGTCAGTGATTGAAGGTATTGCGGGGCTTTAATGGTGCCTGCTATAGTTTCAATAATAAGTGGAACGTATTCCGGTAAAAAACGTACAATTGCTTTGGCAACTTTGGGGATAATGGGAGCAGTTGCAAATGCTTTTGGTCCACTCCTTGGTGGGGTTATTACAACATTTTTAAGTTGGAGATTTGCTTTTGCATTCGAATTAATAATCATTTTCTTTATTTTAGGAATGCAAAATAAAATACCTAATTTCAAACCCACAGAATCTAAAAACGATTTGGATATTATTGGTGCTGTAATTTCCAGTATAGGTCTTGTTTTGCTAGTGTTCGGTATTTTAACATTGTCTAAGGATATTAATATCAGTGTAGCTGTGATGATTTTAGGATTAATAGTCTTGGCAATATTTATATGGTATGAACTCAAAAGAAAAAGGGCAGGCAAGGTACCATTGCTTGATGTTGATTTATTTAAAGACAAAAATTTGCGTGTGGGCGCATCTATTAAGTTATTATATAATCTTACATTAAAAGGAGGATTATTTGTAATTTTTCTCTTTTTCCAAACTGTATTGCAGTTAAATGCATTTGATACTGGTCTGGCTTCACTTCCGTTGACTACGGGTTTGCTTATTTTTTCACTGACCACTCCAAGATTAATTGGAAAACTGAATCACAAGACACTTATGGCAATAGGATGTATAATATCTATTGTTGGATGTCTGGTTTTAAGTTATCAATTTAGATTAAATACAACAATGCTGGATCTAATTCCAGGTCAGTTTTTATTCGGGGCAGGAATTGGTTTTGTAATGGCTTTAACTGTAGATGTTGCATTATTTGATATTCCTGCTGAAAGTCAAAATAATGCATCAGGTATTGTTTCAACTGGTGAGACATTAGGTTCATCAATGGGTACAGCAATTATTGGAATAATTCTAATTCTTGGAGTTATGGGAGGTATTAATACTGCAGTCGATACCTATGCGCCGGAATATTCAGGAAACGAGCAATTTCATCAAGATGTCTATGATTACTTCCAAAAAGTAGGTAATATAGATGAAATTAAAGCACAGGATAGTGTTATTGTAAATACTGCAGATATAATTATTCAGAATGCAATGGCATTTGTAATGCAGGTATTGGCCATTATAATAGGAGTTATTTTAATTTTAACTTTATTGTGCAAGAATTCTCCGGCTTCTACAAGCCGGAGAGGTTCAACATGACTGCAATTTTATCTAAAATAAACTTAACAGATCTTGACTTAGGTGGTCTTAATTTATCTGATTTAATAACAAGCTTTAATTTATCTAGTCTTGATATTTCAAGCATTTTGGCTATGTTCAACATAACCGGCTTTGATTTAGCAGCATTCATGAATGGATTTGATTTGAATATGTTATTAAACTTATTCATGAAGCAAAGTGCTCCAGATAATGGAACCACTCCAAGTGATGTTCCGGATTATAGTCCGGCCAAACATATAAGCTACTATAAATATGCCCCTCAAAAAACATACACAGTTACACGCCTTTCAGATCATCAAATAATTTGTAAATCAAACTTATTCATTCTTGAATACTTAAACAAATTATTTAACATGACTTTCATTAATGGACATATAAAAGTATACATTGATGGTGAGTTAGTATTCGAAGGCGATACAACTGATGATTTAACTCAAGTCATATTTGAAATCATGGATAAATACCTTGGAGAACATGAAGTAACTGTAGAATTCACAGACAGTAAAGGAAAATCTAATACATTTAAAGAAAGAATAATAGTGGAATAATTTTCACTATTATTAATTATTTTTTTTTTAATAAATTTTTTTCTCGCAGTGACCATATATTAACTTTCATATATACATCACTTGTCATCTTTTTTTACTGGACGAATTTATTATTTGGCGAACTTTTTCATATACTTTTTTTAATGTTCTGATTAAATTTATAAGTTTAATTGAATGTTTGTTTAATTTAATTTCATCATTTTTCTTAATTTTGTTATATGGTTATAATATAAATAATTTCTTTTTTATTTTTTTGTATATTATTTATTGATTTTTTTTAACAATTTTTAACCATTAATTGTTATATTTTACACAGTTTGATATTTTTTTACTGTATATTATAAATTAATAATTTTTTTTTAATTTTCTTGTACGATTATAGTATAAATATTTTTTTTTTTTTTTAATGATTGGGTCCAAAACATATTTTTAAGACCTGTCTATAATGTTTTAGTTTATTACAATCCAAATAGAAAAACCATATGGTTAAATGTAAAATATACTATTTGGCAAAAAAATTATTCTAATACAATTACAATTATATCCGGCAAAAAAGAATTATATGGATGAAAAATTGATATTTCAATATTTGATTGTATTGGGAGTAAATTGAAACTAAAAAAGTTCTAATAAATTAAGAGTTTAAAAATATAATGTATAATAAAATATAAATAAATTTATTTATTAATCTAATAATGTGGAGTTTTATTTTAATTAATTGATATGATGGCGATAATATGAAAAGATATGGAATAGTAGATATCGGATCAAACACAATAAGATTTAAGATTTATGATTATATGAATGGAAAAGTTAAACATTCAGTTTCAAATAAAAAAACTGCAGGTCTTATAGCCTTTAAAAAGGATGGAAAATTGAATAAAGATGGTATTAATGTATTGGTTTCCACTCTTAAAAAGTTTAATAAACATATGGAAGAATTAGGTGTTGATGAAGCATATTACTTTGCTACTGCCAGTTTAAGAAATATTGATAATACTGAGGAAGTATTGGATACAGTTAAAAAGACATTAAACATTAATATACATGTATTGTCCTCCGATGATGAAGCTACTCTAAGTTTTGAAATTATTAAAGAAAAAGATTTATATGGCAATGATGGTATCCTTATTGATGTTGGTGGAGGTAGTTCTGAAATAAATGTATTTAAAAATAAAACACCTATAGATGAGGTTAGTCTTCCTATAGGTTCATTACTGCTGTATCAGGAATATGTGTCCACTATGTTTCCGGATGAAAATGAAAAAAAACATATTAAAAAGAGAGTTCTTAAAGAAATAAAAAATTCAGGTATTTCAAAACATAATAGGGAGATAATGACTGGTGTAGGAGGTTCAGTCCGTTCAATAAAAAGATTGTTAAAATATCTAAACATGATAGAACCGGGTACAAAATTAATACCAATTTCTTTATTGGATGATCTTTTAAATGAATTAAGTCATAATACTAAAGAAGATTACAATAAAGTATTACAAATAAAAGCTGAACGTATACACACATTGATTCCGGGATTAATCACTGTTAAAACTATTGCAGAATATTTCGATGTTAAATATTTGCATGTAACTAACTACTCCATAAGAGAAGGCGTATTGAATGCAATTATAAATGGTGAATTTGAATCACCTGGAGATATTATTTTTAAGTAAATTCCTACTCCATAATGGGAGTGCATTAAATAAATCATGGAAGTGTTAATAATGAAAAAGAGGGATTATTCATATACTCAAAATAGAGAATTGTCTTGGTTAAAATTTGATGAAAGGGTTCTTAGTGAAGCTGAAGATGAAAATGTCCCGTTAATTGAAAAATTACGGTTCATATCTATTTTTACAAGTAATCTCGATGAATTTTATATGGTTCGATGCGGCAGTTTATACGATTTAACATTGGTTAATAAGAAGAAAAAGGATAATAAAACTGGTTTAACACCTAGACAACAATTAAATGCAATATTTGAAGCTACACGGCCTCTGTATGAGAAAAGAGATGAAATTTATAATAAAATCACTCAAAAATTATCTAAATACAATATTGCAAGATATAAATTTGATGAATTGAATATGGTGAGAAAACAGTACATCTCCAAATACTTCTATGATGAGGTAATGCCATTATTATCTGCACAGATTATTGATCAGCATCAGCCCTTCCCTCATTTAATAAATAAAAGTTTATATATTTATTCCATGCTTGAAATTCCCGAAGATAATGATGATGGTGAAAATTCTAAAATGAATCTTTTTATGGGATTAATACCTGTACCGTCAACACTTCCAAGATATATCATGTTTCCGGGAACTAACGAATTCATCTTGTTGGAAGATTTAATACTGGCCTTTACCGAATCAGTATTTTCAAATTATAAAGTTATATATAAAACGATTACTTCAGTAACACGAAACAGTGATATTAACCTTCAGCAAACTCCTATTGATGAAGATGAAGATTATAGGCACTACATGAAAAAAATTCTTAAGAAAAGAAAAAGATTAGCGCCTATAAGATTAGAATTTTATGGGGATAATAATCTAAAGTATACAAAACCTCTTAAAAAAGAATTGGGGTTACATAAAAACCAGATTTTTACTTCAAAAACACCATTGGACTTAGATTATATTGAAGATATAATTAAAGAATTGCCGGAACGAATAGTTAAGGAATTAACATTTCCAGAATTCAATTCACAGAATAATTCCCATATCAGGAAAAACAAATCACTACTTGACCAGTTGGATGAGAAAGATATATTATTATTTTATCCTTATCAAACAATGGATCATTTCATTGACTTTTTAAAAGAAGCTGCTCGAGATCCGGAAGTTTTGTCTATAAAAATTACATTATATCGTGTGGCAAAAAATTCGGAAGTTATTAAATATTTATTGGAAGCTTTAGATAATGGAAAAGAAGTTACAGTTCTTATTGAATTGCGTGCAAGATTTGATGAACAGAACAATATCATTAATGCAGAACTTTTGGAAGAATCAGGAGTTCATATTTTATATGGATTTGAAGATTATAAGGTTCATTCAAAAATATGTTCCGTAACTAAAAAACATGATAATCAAATAAAACATTATACTCAAATAGGTACTGGTAATTACAATGAAAAAACAGCTGGCAGATATACGGATTACTCTTATTTCACATCCAATGAAGAAATAGGGGATGATGCTAATGAATTTTTCAATAATCTTTCATTATCCAATCTTAAAGGACATTATAATAAGTTTCTTGTTGCACCTACCACAATAAGATCAGGAATTATTGATCTTATTGATAAAGAGATAGATAAAGCTAAAAATAATCAGCCTGCAGAAATAGTGATGAAAATGAATTCGCTTACTGACCGTAAGATTATTGATAAATTAGCCGAAGCATCACAAAATGGCGTACCTATACAAATGATTATTAGGGGCATATGTTGTATTATACCGGGTATTCCGGGCAAAACTGAAAATATTAAAATTAAGGGAATCGTGGGAAGATATCTTGAACATTCAAGAATATACTCATTCGGTAAGGGTGAAGATAGGATATTATATATTTCAAGTGCAGATTTAATGACACGTAATACTGCTAAAAGAGTTGAAATTGCCTGTCCGATAGAAGATCCCGAAATTAAAGATAGAATCATTGAAGACTTGGAAATAATGCTTAAAGATGATATTAAAGGCCGTAAAATAAATGAACATGGGGATTACGAAAAAATTATACAGGAAGAACATATTAATTCCCAGGAATTCTTCCAAGAAAGAGCTATTAAAGAAATGGAGAATTATGTATATGATGAAGCCGACATCAAATTCGGAGTAATGAAAGGTAAATCAATTCAAAATCATATTAATCTAAAAAATGATGATAAAACATTAGAACAACTGGAAGAAACAAAATTAAATCTGGAAAAAACACAAGATGAATTAAACAGTCTTAAAATTGAATTCAATGAATTAAAACAGGAATTAAAAAAATCTATTGAAAGTTCTAACAAAATATCTGAAGAACTTAAAGAGATTAAAAGTTTGGCTGAAAAACAAACGGATCAAGTTACTATTAAAGATGCTGTTCTAATTACCTCTCCGAATAATAAAAAAAATGAAGAAGGATTTTTTGGAAAAGTAAAAAATCTGTTGGGCATGTCCAATAAATAATGTCTTTTAATTCATTTAACGTTTAATTATATGAAAAATATTACATGAAAGTATTTTTAAATAGTATCCAAACTATTGTAAATTAAATTACTACATTAAATATTGATAAATTATATTGCATATATACATGTATTGAAGAAGATATTAAATAAATTTCATTTAATGAATTTGAATTGCATTATGTGCACAACTTTGTGAAAAATTTGGATAATTTATCCCTTGAAGTTCCGCCGTGTAAACGAGTGGGTTCAATTCACCTTGCTTTGGAGTATCCTCAAGGCCGGATTGATTATATTCATTAAAACTAGCATTTTGAAGATATAATTTTTCCTAAATTTATTTATATCATTAATCTACATAAGATTCTATATAAAATTTGTATATTGGTGTTTATCATGTCAATGGACCAAATAATTTTAGGAAATATATTCACTTTAGATAGAAAAGTAGAAGCAATATGTGTAAAAGATGGGATAATCAAATATGTTGGTTCAAAAAGGGTTGCTCATAAGTTAATTGATGAAAATACTGAAATTTTGGACTTTGGTGATAATTTCATTTATCCGGGATTTATGGAAGGTCATGCTCATGGACTGCCTGCCGGAAATATAATGGGTTTTTCAATTGATTTAATGGATGGAAAAACACTTGAAGATTATGTTGAAATAACAAGGAAGTATGTTGAGGAGCATCCTGGTAGAAAATTTTACGTAGGTAACAATTGGCTATTTGATAATCAAAAACCTACAGCATCAATGCTTGATGAAATTTCAAGAGATATTCCAATTGCATTAACCACACAGGACGGTCATTCCATATGGTTAAACACAGCCGCTATGGAACATTTCGGCATTGATGAAAAACTCCTTGAAACATACAGTACCAATGAGGTGCATGTTGATGAGGAGGGTAAACTTACAGGATACCTGTCAGAGGAACCGGCAATTGCTATAAATTCTAAAATAGTCAAGAGTGATGAAGAATTACGCGAATCTCTTTTAATTTGGCAAGAATATGCTTTCAGTCAGGGAATTACAGCAGCCTTCGATGCTCATGTGGCCTATTTTGGATATCCGTCAATTAAAGCTTATGCTGATTTATCCAAAGCCGGAAAACTAAAACTCAGAAGCTATGCGGTTCGTACAGTTAAGGATACTGATGATGTTTTAAAACTCGCCGAATTAGCCAGCGAATTCAATAATGAATACTTTAAAATTACCGGTATTAAAATATTTATTGATGGGGTTGTGGAGGCACATACTGCCTGGCTTTTGGATGAATATTGTGACCAGCCAGGATATTTTGGAGTTAAATCATTTGATGATTATGATAAATTGGTGGAATTTACAAAACTTGCTAATGAACATAATATGAATGTTCACTGCCATACTGTAGGTGATGGTGCAGTTAAATTTGCTTTGGATGCTTTAAGTGAAGCTCAAATCGCAACAGGCAATATGGATCAGAGAAATGCTTTTGCACATCTTCAAATTGTAACTCCGGAAGATATTAAAAGAATGGCAGAATATAATATTATACCTGTTGTTCCACCGTTATGGACTCCAAAGGAAGAATCCCAATATAAGTTGGAATTGGCATATTTGGGGTCTGATAGGGCTGAAAATTGTTATCCGATAAAATCTTTCATTGATGAAGGTGCAAAAATTACATTCCACAGTGATTATCCGGTATCCAGTATTTTAAGTATTCCTCAGTCAATATATGCTGCTGTTAAAAGAAAACACACTTTTTCACCATGCGAATCTAGAAACTTAAAGGAATCCATTGGTGTTATGGATGCCCTAAAGGCTATGACAATTAATACTGCATATCAATTTGGCCAGGAAGACCGCCTCGGATCACTGGAGATTGGAAAAGTTGCAAATATGGTTGTTTATGATACAGACTTTTTAAATGATGATATTGAAAAAATACCTGATGCAAAATTAATTTCCACGATAGTTGACGGTGAAGTTGTTTACAAAAATATTTAAAAAAGGTGGGTGCTGATTAAATTGACTGAGAGGGTTAATCACTGATTTACCCTTTAATCATTCTTTTTTAATAATTTAATTGGAACTATCTTATTATTTTTTAAAAGGAAATTGATAGATTGATTTAAGTAGTATGAAAATTAAAGCACGTATTATGTGTAATTTTTTTTTTAAACTGAATAGAGGATTGATAAATTAATTAAATGGTGGAAAAAATGAAAGTAGACCAAATTATAAAGAATGCAAAGATTTTTACTTCTGATGAAAATAATCTTCATGCAACTGCACTTGCCGTCAAGGACGGTAAATTTGTTTATGTTGGAGATGATGAAGGATTAAATGATTTTGAAGGCGAAGTAAGAGACCTTGGAGGTAAATTCATCATGCCATGTATCATTGACAGTCATGTTCATGTACCGCTGAGTGTTGTCTATGATTATATGCCCATAGATTCCATTATTGAATGCACCAACAAAAAGGAATGCACTGATTTCATAGCAGAAGTTATTAAGAATAATCCTGGAAAAAAGCGATACATGATAATGTTGGAGATTGAAAAGCTGAATGGAGAAATTATAACAAAAGAAGATTTGGATTCAGTTTGTCCGGATGCTGAACTTGTAATCCTCGAAAAAGAAGGGCACAGTATATGGGTGAACTCCAAAGTTCTTGATTTGCATGGAATTACTGATGACACGCCAGATATCGTACCTGAATTAAGTTTTTATGTGCGTGATGATGACGGACATGTTACCGGAAACATGTATGAAGGCGCAGAAATGGCCATCATCCTGGAGCATGGAATGGACCTTAGTGATAAACAGATTGAATCTTCTCTTCAACGTTGGATTGATTTTTCAATAGACTATGGTGTGAGTGCCGTATTTGAGGCAGGTACCCCTAAAGCGGATGACTTCCATAAAAGATGCTATAAATATTTGTATGAGATGGACAAACAGGGACGTTTGCCGATTTATATTGACGGCAGTTTTGCAATCATGGATCCTAGGGACTTACAGACTGCAATTGAATATGTGAAACTTTTCAAAAAAGAATATGGCAGTGAACACATGAACACTCATACATTGAAGATTTTCATGGATGGTACTCTAGCTATTCACACTGCTGCAATGGTTACACCTTATGCAGATACAAATACTATGGGATCTACTCTTTTAAACAAAGAACAGATTGCAGATATCCTCATTCAGCTCAATGAAGAGGGTTTGGATTTACACTTACATACTGTTTCAGAAAATGCATCCCGTGTATTGCTGGATGGTGTGGAGCTTGCAAGAGACAAGCTTGGAGATGACTTTAATGTGAAAGTTACCTGCGCCCATTTGGAAATTCAGGATGATGCCGATTTAGAACGCTTTGAAAAGTTAGGTGTTATTGCGAATTATACTCCATGGTGGCATAGTGGAACCGCCGGAGGTTCATCTTTAAACAGTGTCATTTCTCTGCTTGGTGAAGAGCGTGGAAGGAAAATGTATCGATGTAAAACTCTCTGGGACAGCGGTGCACTTGTATCCTGGTCAAGCGACAATATTGTATTCGATGATTTTGAAAGTTGGAATCCCTATCTCGGTATGGAAGTGGGTATGACCCGTTGGATTAATGAAAAAACAAAGTCTGATTCTGAAAATTGGAGTGAAGATGATTTCCCTCCGGCATCAGAGAAAATGAGCATTGAAGAAATGATACTGGGATATACTGTAAACGGTGCAAAGCAACTTGGAATTGAATCTGAAAAAGGTTCTATTGAGGTAGACAAGGATGCTGACTATCTTGTATTCGAAAATAATCTTTTAACAGCTGAACCCCAAGGATTTAGTTTCAACAAGCCTGAAGAAGTATATTTCTCTGGTAAAAAAATGAAATAGATTTAATCATTTAAAAAATTGTTGGTTTTTTAAACCAATGTTTTTTAATATTTTTTTAAAATTAAATGTGTAATAAATAGAGATAGTAATTAGGAATATTCAGGAAATTTTGAACTCCATATTATACATACCTCTTTTTAAAAATGATTTTTTATTATAAACTTTAAAGCCTAATCTTTCATATAATGCCTTTGCTTTTGGATTTCTGAAATCTGCATCTAAAATAACTCTTTTATAGCCATTTTTTCGAGCATAATCAATAACATCTTCAATGACTTTTGTTCCATAACCCTTTGACCTTTGATTTTCATCAATAGCTATTTCTGCAATGTAAACATCATCTTTTTTAATATCACAAATAACAAAATAATCCAATATTTCATGAATTAACAGTTTAAGTGATTGAAAATGAAATTTAGGTTCATTATCCTGAGTATATGCAACTAATATCCCAATAATATGTTCATTATCATAAATAACCTTAGTGTATTCGTCTTTTTTTAGGGTTTTTTCAAGTGTTTCAATGGCTTTTTCTTTTGAACCAAAAAGCTTATCATAAGTTCTGAAATCCACGTTATATCTTAATGTTGCAATTTTATTTGCATCATGAACTTTGGGGTTGAAATTCATATATTTCATATAATCTCCTTTTAAATCAGTGCAAAAATATTTGTTCAAATGAACTATATATCTAAACAAAGTTAAAAACTTAATCTTTCAAATATTGAAAATTTTGTTTGAATGGATTGTTTTCAAGGATTATTTTGTTTTGAATGTTAAATGGTATTTTTTTAAATGTAATGTTTCTGGTAACAGCAGTATAATATAAAAATTATTATTTGTGGGGGTTTTGCATTTGAAAACTAAAAAATTCAAACCCCTAAACAACATTGAGGTCTTGCCGATATTAACTGCTGAAGATCTCTCAATGAAATACATGGACGGTTCACAGTTCAAAGCACAACTGGTTGACGGTAAAGGAAAACCTTACCCAAAACAGGATGTTAGATTCAACATCAACGGAATATTCTACAACAGGGCAACTGACAGTGATGGTGTGGCAAAATTAAACATCAGATTACTTTCAGGCCAATACATTATAACATCAACTTATAATGGCTGCAACATTGCAAACAAAGTTACAATTAAAAGTTGAGAGTAATTTCTCAACTCTTTTTTACTTTTTTTGAGCATAATATTTAGCTTCATAAGTTCTGTTCTTACCTGCAGGCTGAAAATTATTTTTTTTTTATAAAATCTTGATTTTTGCCTAGATATGAGTCCAAAACATCATTTTTATTACTATTAAATTGATTCATGGATTTTATAGATACTGTTCTTAAATTATGCTGAATTATATTATCATAACGTTTTTTAAAGAAGAAATATAAAATTGTTAAATAAGTGTTTAATGAATATTTGGTATTCATTGAAAGTATTCAAAATCAGTATAAAAACTGAAAAGGAACCATAGAGAAAAATTCTTTTTCTGAGATGAACTTGTACAGCATAAATTGGGACTTGTACATGTGTAATAAAGAATATATTCATAATAAATCAATCATGAAAGGATGAAACAATGAATGACATGAAAGAGAAATTAAGAGCCCGGTATGGGGAGAACAAAAGAATTACGGACGGTAATTATGACAAGTCACTGGCTGTGAAGTGTCTCAACGGCACCTTCGTCGGCAAGAGGAGAGAGAATATTCTTGTCTATAAGGGCATTCCATTTGTGGGCAAGCAGCCTGTTGGGGATTTGCGCTGGAAAGCACCTGTTGATTGTGTTGCGGATGGCGGTGTATATGAGGCTTATTACAATGCGAAAAGTGCCTACGGGAATGAAGACTTAGAGGATGGTTCCCTTTATTATCAGGGTGAAGACTGTTTGTATCTGAACGTATGGAAAGTGGATGATGAATTTACTGGAAAAAAACCGGTCATGGTATGGGTTCACGGTGGTGCTTATGAAGCTGGAGGTACTGCTGATTTGATGTTTGACTTTGTCAATTTTTTGAAAGAAAATCCTGATGTTATCGTCGTTTCCATTGCCTACCGGCTTGGCATTTTCGGTTTCTTTCATCTCTCTCATCTGCCGGACGGCAAGGATTATCCTGACGCACAAAACTTAGGGCTTATGGATCAGATGATGGCATTGAAGTGGATTCATGAAAATATTGCCGGTTTTGGTGGTGATCCCGATAACGTGACGATTTGGGGTGAATCTGCTGGTGCCGGAAGTGTGACACTGCTTCCGCTGATTGAAGGTTCTCATACATATTTCAAGCGAGTCATTGCCCAGAGCGGTTCTCCTACACTCACAAGGTCTGTGGAAGAATCCATTGGATGCACAAATGAAGTGATGGATATGCTTGGATGCAAAACTGTTGCTGATCTCATGAAAGTCGATGTTGAAAAGTTCATAGAAGCATCAGCCCTCATCCTGCTACGTATGGGTCCTGAAAGGGATGGAAACTATCTGCCTTTGAATCCATATGGGGATTATGCAAAGGGAGCTGCGAAAGATATAGAGTTTCTTCACGGTTGCAACAAGGATGAAGTGAATTATTTTGTTCACGGCTTTGGAGAGGATAATTTCAAAATATGGTGTGGTGAGCGCAAGAAGAGGGGCCTTGCCCATCTACCGGATGAAGAAAAAGAACTTATCAAAAACTTCTGCAGGGATGTTAAAGGAGAAAAGTATGAATGTGACAGTCAGTTATTCTCTCAAATCTGGTTTAATGCACCTTTAATAAGATTGTCAGAAAATCAGACAATGGGGGGAGGTAAATCATACACATATTTCTTCACGGTTGAATCATCTGTACCTGGACTGGGATCAGGACATGCGGTAGAGCTTTCAGCTGTATTCAATCATCCGGAATTGGCTGAAGGTGGAGGACGAGCATTTGATGAAACTTTTTCAAAGACTATGCGTAAAATGTGGGTTCAATTCGCCAAAACAGGTAATCCGTCACTCAGTTCCGAGATTTCTCCCGACGGCAAGGCAAAATTCTGGCCGCTTTATGATTTGGAGAACAGGAAAGTTATGGTATTCGATGAGTTGGACATCCATCCGGAAAAGGAATCTGAAAGAAAGATTGTTGATTGGGATAGAACCTATTTCCTGACTAAGTATTATTGGCTTTGAAAGTTGGTCGATGCAAATCATCCGAAAACAGAGCCTGCATAAACAGGATATATGATCCGGCGTAAAAAAAATCATATTCATAATTACAAAATTAATCAATAAATAAAAAGAGAAATGAAACTATGGAAAATCAGAAAGAAACGATAACAGAACAAATCAAAAAAATGTTTTCATTATCTGAGGATTCAGCTTCAAATGTGGAGATTCGTTCACGTCTCCTGGATGGTGGAAGGGTCACTGGAACAAATATGTGTGTTCTTGTTTGTGCAATGGTAATTGCCTCTGTTGGCCTTAATACCGGATCAACTGCTGTGATTATTGGTGCTATGCTGATTTCACCTTTGATGGGAAGTATTCTTGCTTCAGCATATGCGAGTGTATCTGCAGATTATCCTCTTTTAAAAAAGCACCTGCTTGGTTTTGGAGTGCAGATTGTAATCAGTGTCACTGCTGCAACGATTTATTTTCTATTATCTCCAGTTAAAGAGCCAACCACTGAACTGATAGCAAGAACCGGACCGACTTTTTTTGATGTTCTCATAGCCTTTTTTGGTGGACTTGCAGGAATTATCGGACAAACAAGGGAGGATAAAGTAAGCAATGTTATTCCGGGTGTTGCAATTGCAACGGCTCTTATGCCGCCACTATGTACCTGCGGATATTCGATTGCAAACGGCAGGTGGGATATGTTTATTGGAGCAGGATATCTATTTATCATCAATGCGTATTTCATTTTCCTGTCCTCAGGACTTATTTTAAGTGTTTTGAAAATCCCGAAAGTAAGGGAATTCACTAAAAAAGAATGGAAGATACGTCGTTTCCGTATGATTCGAAATACAATTATCATAATGCTACCAAGCATAGTGGCACTTTATTCGATGGTGCATTAAAAGGAAATATGGTCTTAAAATATATTGGAAAAGAAAATTATGAAGTAGGTGTAAATAATGTCAAAAATGTCAAAAATTGTGGAATTTGCATTGGAAAAAAAGCATCCAAAATACTTTGATGGTGTTAGTGAAGCTCGAAAACATCTGGAGAAACGTTCTCTTGAAGAGGATGAACCTTATAAAATACCAAAAAGGATATATCACACTAAAGTTGAAAGTAAAGACTTATTTGGATGTCAAATGGTGCTTTTTAATGATGTTGAAGACAGCGAACGTCTGGTCATATATCTTCATGGAGGAATATACGTAAATGAAATAGTGCTTCCACATATCACTTTTTGCGATAAACTTGCAAAAAACGCTAATGCATGCGTATACGCTCCAATATATCCTCTTGCTCCTAACCATACCTATGAAGAAACTTATGGGATTGTTGAAAAGTTATATAAACAGTTATTAACAATTGACAAGCCCATTACAATCATGGGAGACTCTGCCGGAGGAGGATTGGCGGTGGCATTCTGTGAATATTTGGCCGTTAATGATTTGCCCCAGCCTGAAAACTTGATTGGAATATCACCTTGGATTGACATATCAATGTCCGGTGATTATGATGAGGTTGAATTTGACCCGATAGGGGGAATAGATTCTCTTAGAGAAATGGGTAAGGCTTGGGCAGGAGATTTGGATTTAAAGGATTACAGGGTAAGTCCGCTTTTCGGTGATGTAACTAAACTTCCAAAAACCACTCTGTTTGTGGGGACTCATGAAGT
This sequence comes from uncultured Methanobrevibacter sp., assembly GCA_902771225.1. GTDB lineage: Archaea > Methanobacteriota > Methanobacteria > Methanobacteriales > Methanobacteriaceae > Methanocatella. The sequence continues at coordinate 20,404 of CACXWH010000017.1, forward strand.
TTTATATTCGGATATGCAGAAATTTTATAAAAAACTAACTGACAGTGATGTTGATGTTGAATTGAATATAGGTGAAGGCATGAATCATGTTTATCCTATTTATCCGTTGGTTCCCGAATCAAAAGAAGCGTTTAAACATATTGTTGATGTGATTTTAAATCAGGATTAAGTGTATTTTCAGTTAAAAAAATAGTAAAAAAGAGCTGAATAAATTCTATTCAGCATTAATTTCAATGTCAAAGGTCATGTTGTCGATAGTAGCACTTTCACCGGATTTGATGGTGTAAAGTGGTGAACCCTGCAAAATTAAATTGTTGTTAACTTCTCTGATTTTGTTATCAGCTACTTCTTGCATGTGGGTTCCTTCATAAAAGAATCCTGAGGTACTGTCACCTTCTAATTTGTATGAAATTACTTCGCCATTATTTTTATTTGTTGCTTTAACATTTACAATCATAAATAAAATCTCCATTTATTTTATATTATTATATTTTGCATAAACTAATATTTAAATTAGTTATTTTGAAAAAATTAACTCATCAATAATTTCCATATCAAGATTCTCTTCTACAATGTCTGCCAGTTTATTCAGCGAATAATTTTTCTGCGCTTCGTATGGGTCTTTGCCATCTTTAATTTCAAGACCTTTTTTAGCTCTAATGTAGTTTAGGAATTCTCTTCTGAAATTATAGTTATTAAATATTCCATGGAAATATGTTGCAAAGATGTTTTTGTGGCATGCCCCATCCACTTTTCCGGCCTCATCATTTCCCTGTCCTTTTTTAATTTCTAAAAGTGATTTGCAGTTTAACAGATTACTTGTTCCTTCATGGATTTCATAACCTGTTACAGTCTCGCCGGCAATGTTTTTAAACATTTCACCAGCTATGCCTTCTAAGTTATTCGGGATAATGGCTTCGGATTGTGTTACGATTTTATCTGAACGTTCAAACTCTGAAGTTATTGGAAGTAAACCCAGTCCTTTTATTGTTCCCTGCTTTGATTCTTTTTTTTCTTCGTCAATAATTTCTTCGCCCAGTATTTGGAATCCTCCGCAGATTCCAACAACTGGTATTTCACTAGATTTGTCAATAATTTTCTGTGCAAGGCCACTTTTTTGTAATTCGTAGGCATCCTGTGTTGAGTTACGTGTTCCGGGAATTATTATTGCATCAACATCTCCAATATCATCGTTTATTCCAATCATTTTTATTCCCACATCATTTTCAGCTTCAAAAGGATCAATATCTGTAAAGTTGGCTATTTTTGGAAGTCTGATTACTCCAATAGTGATGTCTTTATCCTCATCAAAGTTATGGGTTGTAAGGGATGCTGAATCTTCTTCGGGAAGCCTTAATGTATCATCGTATGGTAAAACACCCAAAACAGGTTCGCCGGTTATTTCTTCAATTCTATCGAGGCCGGGTTTTAGTATGTCAAGATTTCCTCTGAATTTATTGATTACTGTTGCTTTTAAACGGGACCTGTCATAATCGTCAAGCAGCACATATGTTCCTGCAATAGCTGCAAATACTCCTCCCATTTCAATATCTGCTATTAAAATAACGTTGGCATCGGTTAAATGGGCTATTTCCATATTTGCAATATCCTGGTCTCGCATATTAATTTCTGCTGGAGATCCTGCTCCTTCGATAATAATTATGTCGTATTCTGATGATAATTTATTAAAACTATCTTTCATGGCGTTAAATGCAGTGTCGTGGTATTTATGCTGGTAATCGTAAAAATTCATGTCTCCTATAGATTTTCCTTGTATGATTACGTTTGATGTAAAATCTCCTTTTGGTTTCAGCAGTACCGGATTCATATGTATGCTTGGTTCAATCATTGCCGCTTCAGCCTGTAGCATTTGTGCTATTCCAATTTCACCATTTTCAAATGTTGTATATGAATTTAAGGACATATTTTGGGATTTGAATGGTGCTACTTTATATCCTCTATTTTTGTATATTCTGCATAGGGCTGCTACAAGCATGCTTTTTCCAGCATTTGATGATGTTCCCTGAACCATTATACATTTTGCCATATAATCATCACTTTATTTTTTTTAAATTGTATTATACTTATTATCTATTTGTGCTTTTATATAATTCTTATTTTTCTTACTTTAGTTTACTAAAATAGAAAACTTTTTATATATAAGAAAGTTAATATATTATAGTAATAGGAAAATGTTATATAACGATGAATTTTATTTTTATAAAAGTGAGGTTTTTTAATGAAATTTGAAGAACAAGAGCCAACTGATGAATCTTCTAATGAGGTTGTTTTAGAACCTGAGGTCACACAGGATGTGATTGAGGAAGAAACTAAACCTATGTTAGATTATGATAATATCAAAAGTTCAAAAGATATTGAGGTTCCTCCATTATTAATTGATCAGGTCATAGGACATGAAGAGTCCATTGAAACAATTAAAAAAGCAGCTAAACAAAGAAGAAATGTTCTGCTAATTGGAGATCCTGGTGTTGGAAAATCAATGCTGGCAAAAGGTATGGCTCAGATATTACCACACGAAACACTACAAGATGTATTAATTTATCCAAACGTTGAAGATAATAACCATCCAATAATAAGAACCGTACCTGCGGGAGAAGGTAAAAAAATAGTAAGAGCAACAAAAGGCTCTGCCCGTGGTCAGGAAGAACGTAAAACTCTTTTAACTACATTGGCGATAGGTGGAATATTGGTAATAGGATTTTTCTATGGAAGAATTCTCGAATCAATTATTGCAGCAGCATTAATATTACTTATTTCAATACAAATCAAACCAAAAAACAATACAATGGCTCCAAAATTATTAGTAAATAATGAAGAAAATAGATTCGCACCATTCATGGATGCAACAGGTGCACATGCGGGAGCGTTACTTGGAGATGTACGTCACGACCCATACCAATCTGGAGGATTAGGAACTCCGGCACATGAACGTGTAGAGGCAGGTATGATTCACAAAGCAAATCGTGGAGTATTATACATTGATGAAATAGGTACAATGTCAATGAAAACTCAACAAGAACTCTTATCAGCAATGCAGGAAAAGCAATATGCTATTACCGGTCAAAGTGAAAATTCAAGTGGTGCAATGGTAAGATCACAGGCAGTACCATGTGATTTTGTACTTGTAGCATCAGGTAACATACAGGTTCTTGAAGGAATGCACATTGCAATGAGATCACGTATTAGGGGTTACGGTTATGAAGTATTCATGAAGGATTACATGGATGATACTACTGAAAACAGAGAAAAATTAGTCCAGTTCGTAGCTCAGGAAGTTAAAAATGATGGAAGAATACCTCATTTTGCTCCAGATGCATTAGATGAAATTATTATGGAAGCAAAACGTAGATCAGGTAAACAAAATGCATTAACATTAAGATTAAGAGAACTTGGAGGATTAGTAAGATCTTCTGGTGATGTAGCTATTGAAAAAGGTGAAGAATTAGTAAAAGCAGAGCATGTCCTTGAAGCTAAAAAATTCTCAAGAACCCTTGAACAGCAAATAGCTGATAGATCAATTACTCAAAGAAAAGAATACAGTATGGTTAATGCTGAAGGTGGAAGAGTCGGTTTAGTAAACGGACTTGCAGTAATCGGAGATAGGAGTGGAATAGTATCTCCAATCGCAGCTGAGGCAGCACCGGCACAATCCAAAAACGGCGGTCAAATCATTGCTACCGGTAAACTTGGAGAAATTGCATCAGAATCAGTTCAAAATGTAAGTGCATTGATTAAAAAGTACACTAATAAAAACTTATCTGATTATGATATTCACGTTCAATTTATCCAGACCTATGATGGAGTTGAAGGTGATTCAGCTAGTGTAAGTATAGCTACTGCAGTAATCTCTGCTGTTGAAGACATTCCAATAGACCAGACTGTAGCTTTAACAGGTTCACTAAATGTTCGTGGAGATGTAATGCCTATTGGTGGCGCTACAGCTAAAATCGAAGCAGCTGCAGAAGCCGGAATGAAAAAAGTACTTATTCCAAAATCAAACTTAAAAGACGTAATGATTGAGAAAAAATACGAAGAAATGGTTGAGATTATTCCAACTGAAACATTAAGTGATGTTTTAGAAAATATCTTGATTAGCGGAAGCAAAAAAGACCAGTTAATTGAAAAAATGAAATCAATTGGTTCAAAAGTTGCTGACAAAGTTCCTCAATCACCTTTAAATAATCCAACTACTCACTAGTTGGAATTATTTTTTCTATTTTTTTTAGTAATTATTATATATTATTGTTTTGTAATCTATATACCATGAGTATTAAAGTAGCATTTGCAAAAACATTGGCAAAAATTGGAGCACCTATTTCAAAGCTAGGTTCAGGAAGCGGAAAAAGTTTGGCCGGAATTATTTTTACAAAAATGGTAGGTGTCGATGCGGTTTGTGAATTGTCCGGTGATGTGGGCATAGGTTCCATTATACTTACCGGAACAAATGGTAAAACAACAACGACAACTCTTTTAATTAAATTATTATCTAATGATATTGAAATTAGGAGCAGTTTTGAAAGTAATACAATTAATGCTATAGCTTCTGCTTTAATACAACAGAAAGGAGAAATTGGTGTTTTTGAATATGGAATTCGTAATATAAAATATGGAATTCCGGATACAGTTCAAAGAGTCGTTGACCCGATTGGAGTTGTATATACAACAATCTCACCGGAACACGCTCAGGTGGCTGGTGTTAAAAATCCTTTTAAAGACTATTATAAAGCTAAAGAGTTATTGTCACAAAATATGGATAAAGGATTTATAGTTACAAATGCTGATGATCCAAGAACGGCTTTTTTAGGCTATAAAAAAAGAAATGATGTTAAAGTTCATTATTATGGTATAGAAGTCGATGAAATCCATGACTTTTTTGATGAGGATGCTATTGAATGTCCTGCATGCGGCAGGGAATTATCCTATGAAAAACGTTTCTTAAATCACAGGGGAGTTTATTCATGTGAATGCGGATTCAGCCGTCCGGAACCTAATGTGAAATTAACCGATATAGAATTTACAAACGAAAAATGGATGCTGACAATAGAAGGAAATTTATTCAACTATCCGAATAATATGGATATTTCATTTAAAGTTGATTTAACCGTTCCTCCTTTTGGATTCCATAATATTTACAATACTTTGGCTTCAATAGCCACTTATACAACATTCACTCCAAAAATAGAAAATATTGAAACCACAATCCATAAAGTGTTTGATAATTTAGACATGTCATTTATTCCGCCTGGAAGATTTGAAATTGTAAAAAACGGAAATAAATTGATAGGTCTGGGTCAGGGAGATAACGGAGATGCGGCTAAGATTAATGCATTATTCATGAATCAGTTTGTTGAAGGTCCTCTGGAATTTATTTACACTACTCCTGATGTAGGTGAAGAAGACATCTTCGAAGATCACTTTGAAGTAATAAAGGCATTAAATCCTGCCCACGTGATTGTTGTTCCTGGAAGAAAATCAATCGAAAAGGCTGAAGAATATTATAATATTATTAAAAAAGAGTTTCCGGATGCTGAGTTTTACCCATTAAGTTATGATGAAATGACAAAAAGAATTAATAAGTTATCTGAATTGGCTGTTGAGTCTGAATATGATTACGTTATCATGACCGGCTGCGGTGAAGAGCAGGCAATGTGGGAAAATATAAAGCAAAAAATAATTAATGGATAATCATCTCATCTATTATTTCAGCTATTTTTTTATAAAATCCCTTTTCACTTTTTTTAATCTCTCTGAAGCGGGATTCGACTTTACAGTTGCACAAATCAATTATTCCAATCGTATAATTTGATGTATTTTTTTCTATCAGTATTCCAAAAAAGACTTCTTTTTCTTTTGCATTATCATTAAATTCCTGTGGTGTAATCTTGATTGTCTCATCAGCAATAGAAAAGATATCACATTCATTTAGCATAGGAATAAAGGCAAGCATTCCGCAGCTAATGAAGATGTTTTCACTTTTCAGGATTTTCATAAATCTGTCTTCATAGGTATCGTCATCTGCAATTCCGTATCCGGCAGTTTCCATGATGTTGTTGCTTCCCATGTATTTGCTGTCATCAATTATTGTGGAGACCAAATCTGGTTCTATATAATTATCACATTTGGCCCTAATATTTTTGATACTTTCATAAACATTCATTACAATACGCCTCGTATCTTTCACATAATTCAAGCACTTGATTAATTTCAGGTATTGATTCAATCCAATCTATAGGTATTGAATCATATCCGTAATAAATGCCTGCAAGTCCTCCGCAGATAGCGCCTACAGTATCGGTATCTCTTCCCAAATTAACTGCTTTTAAAACTGCGTCTTTAAAATTATCAGTAGTCTTAAGTGAGTAAATAACACTTTCAAAAGTAGATATTACATATCCTTTGCTACTTATAGTGTCTTCATCGTTTAAATCGTCATTAAAAATCCTTTTGAAGTGATTTAATTCATTTGAATCATCATAATACTCTTTAATTTTATCTCCGGCCAATTTCACATGCTCATCAATGGACAAATCATTTTCAAGCATTGATTTAGCTATTTCAACATAGAATACACATGCGATTTTGGATCTTAAGTGTCTGTGGGTTAGGCCGGATACGTTTTCAATGGTCTCATAATCAATATTGGGAATAAACGCAAGAGGTAAAATTCTCATTAGGGAACCGTTTCCGTTATCTCTCTCACCGCTTCCGCCGCATAAAATCGGGTCTGTTCCATTTTTAAAATTCAATAATCCGTTATATGTTGTTGTGCCAAAATCAAAAGTATCTTCGTATTGTGTGTATTTTCCATTTTCAATCCAATCCAAAAATTCACACATCATATCCTCATAGTCAATAGCCTGTTTATTAATGATGCTGGCCATTGTAGCTATTGTCATTGAAGAATCATCAGACCAGGTTCCCGGAGGCATATTATAAGTACCGTAACCTCTCATTCCAGTAACAGGATTTTTCTTTAAAGTTTCTCTATAACTAAACTCAACGGGAACGCCTAATGCATCGCCTATGATTAATCCGATAATACCGTCTTTAACTTTCATGAGTATATGTTGTGTTTAAAAATTAATAATTCTTTTGTTAGTTACCGAATAATATTTCATCAAAGTGCTGAAATGCAATTTTTCCAATGCAACTTGATAACTTTTATATATTTTTAAAATTAACTTAATTAATGATGACAAGAATTTGTTCTAATTGTGAATTTGAAAATCAGGATGATTATGATTTCTGTGCTAAATGTGGAACTCCTTTAGTTGATGGTGTCGGGCAGAGCAATTTTGTACTATATCAGCCACCTCCACAACTAAATAAAAAAGCAATCATCATATCCTATATTGTTACTATTTTTCTTTCATGGAGTGGTTTTATAGTAAGTTTATTTTCAAAACATTCAAGTGTGGGTATATTCACATTTTTTGGATTTTTCCTACCTTTTTATTTAATCCAGTCTCCAGTTAGAGAGCTTAAAAAACATGGTTATATCCAATTAATAATTTCTCTTATTGGTGTTGGATTATCATTTTATGTGATGTTGAATTAATTAACTTTTTATTATTAAAAAATCAAAATTATTATTGTATATAAAATTTTGGTGATACTTATGATTATAGGTGGTTCAGCTTCTCAGGATTTAGCAGCACACGTTGCTAAAGAGTTAGGTGAAGAATTAGGATATGTAGAAATAAAAAAATTTCCGGATGGAGAAAAATATTTGCGTGTTGATGGAGTAATTAAAGATGAAGTAACCATTATTCAATCAACAGGTTTTCCTCAGGATGAAAACTTAATGGAGTTAATATTTTTAATTTCCACATTAAAGGAGTTAGGTGCTAAAAAAGTTCGTGCAGTTGTTCCATATATGGGATATGCCAGACAGGAAAAAAGATTTAATGATGGTGAAGCTGTTTCAGCAAAAATTGTCTGCCAATTAATTGAATCTGCCGGTGCTGATGAGTTCATAACATTCAATATTCATGAAGAGTGTGTTTTAAACTTCTTCAATATTAAAGCACGTAATATTTCAGCAATGCCTGCAATAGCAGAATATTTAAATAAAAAATACTTCAAAAAAACTGATGAAAAACCATTAATTATTGCTCCGGATAAAGGTGCATATGGTTTTGCACAGGAAATATCTGAAATAATAGGTTGTGACTGCACATATTTAACTAAAGTCCGTTTAGGTCCGGATAAAGTAGAAACAAAAATTGTTGATGTTAGATGTGACAGTGAAAGTGAAAATACTGTAAATGTGGATTCAGTAAAAGGAATGCATGCAATTATTATTGATGATATTATAGCCACTGGAGGAACCATTGTAAATGCAATCAACATTTTAAAACAGTATGGTGCCAGTAAAGTGGATGTCTGTTGCGTACATCCTATTTTAACAAATAATGGCGCTACCAGAATTTACGCTGCAGGTGCAGAAAAAATCATAGGTACAAACAGCTTATCCTCAGATACTTCACGTGTGTCTATTGCAAAAAGTATTGCAGATGCATTAAGGTAAAGTAACTGAAAATCTGGGGGAATACCATGCCAATTGACAAAGAACAAATTAAAAAGGATTTGATGGATGAGTCAAACAATATCCTTAAAGAATGGAATGAGCCTTATGTTGTTGATACCATTTCTGTGATGAATGCACAGGGAAAAACAACATTTTTAGGTTCTTTAAGAGTATTTGATGAGAGAAATGCTTCAGATATTATGAAAGAAGTAAAATCCAATTTAGCCAAATACGGTAAATTGACGGTTAGGGATGAAAAAGTAGTTCCATGCTGTTCTGCTAGATACACCCATATCAGTTTTAATATAGTTGTGGATAACGCATGAAAGAATTTAAACTTGATTCTCAGTATAAACCACTTGGCGATCAGCCAAAAGCTATTGATTCATTAGTCAATGGAATTAATGATAATATTCGCCAACAAACATTATTGGGAGTGACAGGCTCAGGAAAAACATTTACAATGGCTAATGTCATTGAAAAAGTTCAAAAACCAACTCTTGTTATTTCACATAATAAAACATTAGCTGCACAGTTATATGAGGAATTTAAAGAATTTTTCCCAGATAATGCAGTTGAATATTTTGTCAGTTATTATGATTATTATCAGCCGGAAGCTTATGTTCCAAGAACAGATACTTTTATTGATAAGGAAGCATCCATCAATGAAGAAATTGATATGATGCGACACTCAGCAACACAGTCCCTCCTGTCAAGAGATGATGTTATTGTTGTAAGCAGTGTAAGTTGTATTTACGGTATTGGTTCTCCTGAAGACTATGGGGAATTCGCTTTTGGAATTGCTGTCGGCGATATTTATGACCGCTCAGAAATAATTAAAAAACTGGTTTTCATGCAATATGAGCGAAATGATATTGAATTTGACCGCGGACAATTTAGGGTTAGAGGGGATGTTATTGAAATTAATCCGGTTCATGGAACGCCTCCTATAAGAATTGAATTGTTTGGGGATGAAATTGATGCAATAAATATCATCGATAAGGTTACAGGCAAGAAAAAGGAAAGCTTACCCAGATACATGATTTTTCCAGCAAAGCACTTTGTTGTTGGGCAGGATAAGATGGATGTTGCATTGGCTAACATTAAATCGGAATTAAATGAAAGACTGAATGAATTGAATGCCATGAATAAAATCCTGGAAGCCCAAAGATTGGAACAGAGAACCCGTTTTGATATTGAAATGCTTCAGGAAATGGGGTACTGTCCTGGGGTAGAAAACTACTCAATGCACTTATCCGGACGTGAATGGGGAGAAAAACCATATTCATTATTGAAATACTTCCCTGATGACTTTTTAACGATAATTGATGAATCACATGTAACCGTTCCTCAAATTCGAGGAATGTATAATGGGGACAGAGCACGTAAAGAAACTTTAGTTGAATATGGATTCAGACTTCCTTCAGCAAAAGAAAACAGGCCATTGAGGTTTGATGAATTTGAATCCAGCGTAAATAAGGTAATATATGTATCGGCCACACCGGGACCATATGAACTTTCAAAATCAAAAAACGTTGTTGAACAAATCATCCGTCCGACAGGTTTGGTTGACCCGGAAGTCATTATAAGACCTGTCAAGGGTCAAGTTGAAGATTTGCTTGGTGAAGTTAAAAAGAGAGCTGAAAAAGATGAACGTGTGCTTGTAACCACATTAACTAAAAGAATGGCAGAAGATTTAACTGATTATTATGCAAAAATCGGTATAAAAGTAAGGTATATGCACTCAGAAATCGATACATTGGAGCGAATTGACATTGTTGATGATTTAAGAAGAGGAACATTTGATGTGTTGGTCGGTGTAAACCTTTTAAGGGAAGGTCTTGATTTGCCTGAAGTATCTTTAGTAGCTATTCTGGATGCAGATAAAGAAGGGTTTTTAAGAAACGAAACCTCATTAATACAGACTATAGGACGTGCTGCAAGAAATGTAAACGGTCAGGTAATCATGTATGTTGATGAAATGACTCAATCCGTTAGAAATGCAACAGACATTACCAGAAAACGCCGTTTCTTACAGATGAAATATAATGAAGAACATGGCATTGTACCTAAATCCACTACAAGAACCCTTAAGGAAAAAACTGAAACCGAAGAAAAAATTGCATCTGGTGCAGATATCAGCAAATTGCCTAAAGACGAGTTAAGATTACTCATTAAAGATGTTGAAAGTGACATGAAAGAAGCAGCAGCAAGACTGGACTTTGAAAGAGCAGCCGAGCTTAGAAACAAATTATATGCACTTAAAGGCTTTGAAAAAAATTAATATAGATAAAATCCCATATTATTTGTCATGGAATGGAAAAAAATCAACAGATATGTTATATATTTAATTTCACTATTCATTATTTCTTTAGGGGCTTCCCTATCCATCAAAGCTAATTTGGGAACTTCTCCGTTAATATGCCTTCCATACGTTTGCAGTTTGATTACGAATCTGAGTGTGGGGATTGTTATTTTCCTCTTCACTATTTTATTCATTGTCATTCAAATTGCCCTTTTGGGAAAAGGCTTTGAAAAAAGACAATATTTGCAATTAGTAATTGGTTTTATTTTCTCTTTTTTTGTTGATTTTTCGTTGATGATAGTAAATTTCATTAATCCTATAGGTTATATTAACCAATTTCTTTTATTGTTGTTCAGCTGTCTGGTTGTGGCTTTTGGAGTATTATTGGAGATTCAAACGGAAGTTGTCTATCTTCCGGCAGACGGTGTTATTGTAGCTATTTCTAAAGTGCTGAAAAAAGATTTTCCAAAGGTAAAGCCATTTGTTGACACATCAATGGTTATTATAGCAGCGGTTTTATCAATAATATTTTTAGGCTATCTTGCAGGTGTTCGCGAAGGTACAATCATTTCAGCATTAATAATAGGTCCGATTGTTAAAATACTTAAAAAATACTTTGATTCACCTGTTTCCAGACTGTTTGAGAAATAATTTTTTTTAAACATTTCGTCGAATAAGAAGAGACAATTACTTGTCTCCCCTCTTCTAAGAACCGTACGTGTCCCTTTTAGGACATACGGCTCAAGCATACTTATAAGAACTAAGA
>CACXWH010000018.1 GCA_902771225.1 uncultured Methanobrevibacter sp.
ATAAAAATATTAGAAATGATTTATCAAGATATTATAATTTTATTCCTTGGATTAAAATTCCATTATCTTGGGTTAGTTTAAGATTGGAGTGGTTTGATGTCAAATAATGAAATAAATTTGATTATTGAAGAATTTAATTCATATAGTCAATTTTCAGATATAGATATTGCTAAAATTGTGGATTTTGAAATAGGCTATGCTTATAGAATAGCAAGCTTTGCAATTGAAAATAAATTTTTGAAAATAAATCTACTTAGAGGAATTATGGATACTATTCGAAGAATTGAAAGTTCTAAAAATGATTGGTATAAAAAAAGAATTGAATTTTATTTGTTAAAGCCACGATTTGCAGTTGCTGTTACAAAAAAAGTAATATCTCCAGAAATATATGATGTTATTATTGCAGCAATGAATTTAGTTGATGTTAATATAGATGATAATAAAAAAAATTTCAAAAATTTTAAATATTTTGTTTATTTCTTTGAATCTATCATAGCATATTATAAATTTTTATTGGAGGCAAAAGATGTTTAATGAAAATTATATTATTAAAGGTATAATTTCCTGTGAAACTGGACTTCATATTGGAAATTCAAATGATAATATTGATATTGGGGGAAGTGATAAACCAGTAATTAGAGACTCTATTAATAATTTCCCTTTTATACCTGGATCATCATTAAAAGGAAAATTAAGAGCACTTTTAGAATTAAATGATTTTTCATCTTCTGAAAGTGTAAAAATTAATCGTGGAAAACCTTCTAGGTCTATTGATTGTGTTGCCACTCAAATTTTTGGAATAGCTTCATATAAAAGTACTATAGAAGAAAAACTTATATTAAAATATCCTACTCGTATAATTGTGAGAGATTCTTATCCTACAGATAAAACAATAGAAACATGGAAAAAGAGTGAAGATGTTTTTGGTGGAGCTGAATTAAAATACGAAAATTTAGTAGATAGAATTAATGCTAATTCATATCTTAGAAATATTGAAAGAATACCTCGGGGTTCTGAATTTAATTTTGAGATTATATTTTCTGTTTATGAAGGGGATAATGAAAAAAATTTTATTGAGATTTTAAGATCAATGCAATTATTAGAAGATAATTATTTAGGTGGTTCTGGAAGTAGAGGTTTTGGAAAAGTTAAATTTAAGGAAATAAAAATTATTAAGAGAGATTTGGATTATTATAGGGAAGGCATAATTTATCCAAAAAATACATTATGTTTTGATTCTATTTATGATGCTTATATTTTCTTTAAAAAAGGTTTGGAAGGTAAATAATATGATAGTATATATTTATCCAATTTCATTATTTCCAGATTTACATTCAGATAAAATTTTTGGAGCCATATTATCTACATTAAATGACTTATTTCCATCAATTACAGATACTGTAATTAAAAGATTTAAACAAAACAATCCACCATTTTTGATTTCATCAGCTTTTCCTTTTATTAATATTAATAATAAAAAAATTCGTTTTTATCCAAAAATTTTATTAAATGATGAATCAGATTTCAATGGAGATTTAGAAATAATAAAAAACTTTGATGATGTTAAATTTTTACAGGAGGAAATATTTTTCGATATAATTAATGGAAATTTATCTTTTAATCAAATATTAAATAATTATGGAAATTATTTTCAAGTTGATGAATTTTTACTAAATCAAAACATAGATATTCAAGAATTAAAAAATTTTTCTAAAAGAATGATAGTTTCTCAAAATAGTATAAATAGATTAAATAACTTTTTTAAAGTTTTTTATAGTGAAGGAATTAAATATAATGATGTTCATGGGTTATTTTTCCATATATCTTTTTTTGATGAGGGGTTTATTGAAATTTTCAAAGCAGTTTTAAGATTATTAAAAGATAGGGGTTTCGGTAGTAAAATTTCAATAGGTCGAGGTCAATTTAGTTATGAACTTGAAAATGATGATGTTTATAAAAATCATAATTCGAAATTTTCTATTAATAATAATTATTTTGTTACCCTTTCTAGATTTATTCCAACATCAGATGATTTAAAATTTATTGATTTAAATTCCAATTATGAATTATATTTTAAAAGAGGTATTGATAGATTTGGGGACTTTCGTAAACAAGCAATATTCTTTAGTGAAGGTTCAACATTTTTAGGAAATGAAAATAATTTTTTTGGAAAATTATTTGATTCGAGTGAAAATTCTGTTGAATATGGTTTTGCGTTTAATCTAAAAATAAATGTGATAAAATGAAAAATCCTACTAAATATGAAATTCCAATTAATATTATAACTCCAATACATATTGGTTCAATTGATACATTTAGTGCTAATGAATATCTATTCTTAGATGATAAAGTTCATAGAATAGATATTGTAAATTTTTTTAATTCATCATTAAATAATCGTAATAAAGAAAAATTTATTAAACTTATCCAAGATGAAAATTTTAAATTATCTGATTTAAAATATATTGATGTAGATTTATTAAAAAGTTTTTCAAAATATTATCTAATTGATAAATGTTCAGAATTTGCAAAAGATAATAATGTTCAAATTGAATGTGCAGTCAAATCACAGAATAAACTTTATATTCCAGGTTCCTCTATTAAAGGAGCTATTAAAACTGCTTTATTATATAATTGCATTAAATTTAATCAGGTTCCGGATATAATTAATAAGGTTCTTTTTCATGATTATGGTTCCATTATAAACGATTATTTTATATCATCTCATGAAAATTCTACTATATTTAATAATATCCTGCGTTTTTTACAAATTGAAGACAGTTCAAATTTTGATGATGCACCTCATCTTCATGAGGTTATACATTGGTATGTTGACACTGAAAAAGAAAAAATGTTTTATAAAAAATTTTTAACACGTTATTTAGAAACAATTCCTGAATCCACACTTAAAACTACAATAAGAATGAATTACAAAAAAAAATTTTTTGAAGATTTAAATTTCAGTGAGAGTATGGAAAAGATATTGGATGTTAATATAATTTCTGAATCTTTATTTTTATTTGCAGATGATTTAATTAATTTTGAGATTGATTTTTTTTCTGAATTTAATAGATATGATTTAGTTGAATTTTATGAAGAATTAATGAAGTATAATCATTATAATAAACCATTAATTTTGTTGGGTGGTGCAAATGGTGTGGTTTCAAAAAATATTTATTTAAAAATTTATGAATATGATAAACAGAATGATACTCATTTTTCTGAGAATTATGCGAAATTATTATTCGATTTTGATGATGATTTAAAATTTCCAAAATCAAGAAGATTTACCTATAAAAACTCTGAACCTTTGGGTTGGGCTCAGTTAGATTTTAGTAGTTATATTAAATGTAGGAGAAAAAAATGAAATATAATATTGTAAAATTATTTTTAAAAACAGATGATCAAATATTGGATAATACTTCAAAAATAAGAGGTTTTATAGGTAATAAATTTAAAGAGTATAATTTATTACATAATCATTATGGAAATAATTATATATTTACATATCCTAAAGTTCAATATAAAATAGTAAATGGTAAAATTTTAATTTTAGGAATAAATGAGGGTGGAGAGATTTTAAAAAAAATTTCTTCTAATTTAAATTATTTAGATTTAGATAAAAAATATCATATTTCTGAAAAAATTATCCATGAAAAAATCTTTGATATCAAGCCCACTATTGATGCAAAACATTATAAATTTGTAACTCCTTGGATTGGACTCAATACTAATAATTATCAGAAATTTAAAAGAATAAATAATTGGAGAGATAAAAAAATATTATTAAATAAGATTATTGTAGGGAATATTTTATCGTTATCAAAAGGTTTGGGGATTATTGTTAATAAAAAATTATATGCCAAAAGTTTTTTAAATGAAGAAAATATAATATATAAATCAGTTAAAATGAATGCTTTTAAAGGTGAATTCAAAATTCATTATGATTTGCCAGATTATATCGGTATTGGAAAGGGAGTGAGTCATGGATTTGGTTGTGTGAAAAAATTAATTAAATAAATTTTTCCATAAAAATAAGGATAATTATTTCAAAATATTTCATTTTAACACCTCGTTTTTATAAGTGGGGTTAGTTGTATAACTTTTATTTTCTTTTTGAAAAATAAAAGATTTCTATTAAAATAAGGATTATTAAATGTAAATGTATCATTTTAACACCTCCTTTTTATAAGTGGGGTTAGTTGTATAACTTTTATTTTCTTTTTGAAAAATAAAAGATTTCTATTAAAATAAGGATTATTAAATTAAAAAATATTATTTTACCAAATTCTTGTAAAAAGAGTTTTTTATGTACTCTCTTTATAATAAGTTATTATTACTTTTATAACAACATGTTAAAAATATTTCTCATAAAATCAATTTAAAGGAAAATTTTAATTG
Source organism: uncultured Methanobrevibacter sp. (assembly GCA_902771225.1). GTDB lineage: Archaea > Methanobacteriota > Methanobacteria > Methanobacteriales > Methanobacteriaceae > Methanocatella. Next base: position 4,402 of record CACXWH010000018.1, read on the forward strand.
CTTAGCAAATAATAAATAATAATCAAAAAAATTTTAAGAGAATCATGTATGGATTGAAAAAAACATTTTGAGAGTTAAATTTTTGAGAGAGGATATGATTATTATAGTTTTGATGCAGTAAATATTTAAAGGTTACCAACAGGTCAATTGATGCAAATGTTATATGTTCTAATCTATATAGATTAATAATTAATCTGGAAAATAATAATATTGAATCAATGTATTGTGATTGTCCTTATGATGGAAATTGCAAACACTTGGGGGGTTGTTTTATATTATGCTGAGGAATATCCGGAATTATTTTCTCAAAATGATGAAAATATTAAAAGTATTGTAGATAACACATTTTGCAAAGATTTAAAAGACTTCATTATTAATGAACTTTTAAATGATGATGATTTATTAAATAGATTTAAATTATTCTCTAATCAATATGCTGATAAGATATTTTATATAAAAAAGTTAAAAAAATCTTTTTTAAGTCAAATTAATGTAATAAACTTCATGGATGAAGATTTAAATGTCCTGATTCAAAATCATTATTATAACCTGGTTTTGAAATTATGCAAATTAATCATTGATAATCTTGAAGATTGGGATTATAATCATGAATGGGATTCTTTTGATAATATTCTGGATAAAACAGATTCTGTTATGATTCGTTTGCTGGAGTCGGATTGTAAAAATGATGCCTTAGAATTTTTAGAATGCATTATCTTAACTAATGATATTTTGATATATTGGATATACTTACAGACACATATTCTAGATATGGGGATGTTGAAAAGTTATTTGAAGAAAATTGCACCAAATTATAACTTCAAACATCAATGTTTGACCACATCATTTTAATATTATTGTTAATAAATTATTAGTAATTAATAATGGAGTTAGATTATGGCAATTGAATTGAATGAGGAACAGAAAACAATCGTTGAATATGCTGATGATAAATTTTTAAGTGTGCAGGCGGGGCCTGGTTCCGGAAAAACACGCGTAATAGTTGAAAAAGTCAAGTACATGGTAAAGGAATTGGGAATTAATCCTGAATCATTTTTAATAATTACCTTTTCTATAAAAGCGGCTGATGAGCTAAAAGACAGGCTGATTGAAGGGGAAATTCCTGCAAGTGATGTTCAAAAGATGCAGATATCAACAATCCATTCATTCTGTTTAAAAATCCTTGAGGATACTGGAACTGTCGGATTGGACATTATTGCTGAAGGCGACAAGCAAAATCTATTCATCAAAAAGCATTTGAAAGACCTTGGATTTGAAAATGAATCTTATGTCAGAACTTATGAAATTGATAATATAATAAAAAAATACGGTGAATATTCCACGTTCAATGTCGATACTGAAAGATTAACAGACTATCTTGAGGAAAAATTCCCTGTTGCAGATGAATTTGTCGAATATGTCCGCAACTACATGGATGAAAATGACGGTGCATTTCCGCTAGATGAGATTAAAGAGATTGACATAGAAAACGACAATACATTATTCAAGGATTCCTATAACAATGCAAAATACATTCAAATGGCAAGATCATATCCATTATACTTGCAATTATTAGAAAAGGAAAATTCAATTGACTATAATCAGATGCAAATTAAAGCCTTAAAGAAAATGAACGAAGGATACATGCCAAAATACACCAATATATTAATTGATGAGTTTCAGGACACGGATCCTGTTCAGATGCAGCTTTTCTCAAAATTCATCGAAAGTCCTCAAACAGAATCATTTACTGTTGTGGGAGATATCAATCAAAGTATTTATGGATTCAGAGGTTCAAATAAAAATTATTTCAATGAATTAAATAAGCAATATCCGGATAAATTCCAGGAAGTTTTTCTTTCATACAATTATCGCTCAACCGAAGAAATAATAGATTTATCACAGGATTTCATCTCAAATCATTATGACTCAAAAAGCGATTTAATGCCTGCAAAATGCGGATCAGGAAAACACAATGATTTGTATTTCATGGTCAATAACGATAAAAATGCTGAAGCGGAAAATATATTGGAAATCATCAGATACATCACTGCAGATAAAAGGATGAACTTATCAGATATTGGAATTCTGACGCGGTCAGTCAAATCCCGTTCATCATGTATAAACACATTAACTGAACTGTTGGAAAAAAACAATATCGGCTATCAGTTAAGGGGAACCGGAGATTTGGAGGATAACAATGATTTAAAATATATACTGACATTAATGTATCATTTAATCCAGGATGAAGATCCATATTACACATTTGTGCCGAAAGAGACTCAGGACTGGCTGAATCTGAAAACATTGACTGGTGCAAATGAAATCACACCTCTTTTTGAACTGTCGGATGACACAAAGGCAATTTTAAACAGTCTGCAGGATAAATTTGAACAAAGTGTCATTGATATGGATAAAATAGTATGCTCTGAAAATGAAGGATGGGGAAGAGGAATTCAAAAATTCAGAGGAATATTTTCAAAGGATAATGAACGTAAGGATGAAGTCTTCAGCCGTATCAAAAAGCCAATATTATCAGATGAAAACCTGATTAAATACGGCATTACAGATGAAAATGACATAAGATTTTTCAATGCATTAAATGAATTGAAAAGAAGGGTGAATGCAGAAAAATATTATGACAGACCTACAATTTCAGAGGTCTATTTTGAATTGCTCTGTGATATTACCGGATATTTGAACGAAGACTTGGTAAACAATAAAGAGGATGCTGTAAATGACTTGGCAGCAATCATCCCTTCAATGTCAGTTTACGGTGAGGTGATGTATGAGCGAAGCCTTAGAGGAGCATTCTGGTTTATCAAAAACTCAATTAAAAATCTTGATGCATACAAGCCTGATGAGGATGCAGTCCAAATAATGACAGTTCACGCATCTAAAGGACTGGAATTTCCGGTAGTAATCCTTGCATCACTTCGTGATGACGGTTTTCCTTCAAAATTCAAAGGAATTGATGAAGACTCAGTAACATACACTCCTGATGAATTCTATGGATATGACAAGTATGATGGGGACGCTGAAACTTCACATCTTCAGGAGGAAGAAAGGGTAATATATGTTGCTAAAACCCGTGCAGAAGACGAACTGATACTGTCAAGCATCGTCAAGGATACTTCTGAAAGTGTTGAGAATGCTTTTAAGGAATATAGTAAAGAAAATGTTAAGGCAATTGAAAAGGGTCCAAAACGTATTAATGATGTAATAGATAATAATTTCGATAATTTCAAGATAATCAATCCGTCAAATATTGACATTAACTTACTTAATCCTAAACATTCAGATGAAGATGAGGAAATTATAAATTTAAGTTTTACTGCACTTGAAAACTATAATGAATGTCCATTTAAATACAAGCTGTTAAACGAACTTGGCTTTAAAATCAATCAGAAAAAAGAAATCGATGACGGAATATTCATACATTCCGCTTTAGAAATCATCAACAAAAAGATAAAGGCAAACAAAAACAATTATGTTGGTGATGAAGAGGTAACAAGAACTGTTGAAATGTTATTTGAAAAGGCAAACTTAAAGTTCAAGGAAGAACGTCCTGAAAAATATGAAAATAAACTGAAAACAATCACTAAAGACGTTATCAGATACTATCATGAAGTTGGAAATGACTTAACAATAATAAACAGTGAATATCCCTTCTACATCAGAGGTGATAATTATGCATTTTCTGGTGTTGTTGACTTAATCTATGAAAAAGATGGTAAACTTGGAATACTTGATTATAAAAACACTTCACTTGTCGGAAAGGAATTTTTAGCAAAATATAGAAAGCAGCTTCATTTTTATGTGATGGCACTTCGTGATGAAAACAAGGAATTTGAAGGTCATAAAATTGAAGAAATTCAAATATATGCAATTAAATATCAGAAAGGTGATAAATTATTCTCATTTGATATAGATGATGATTATATTGAAGATTTAAAAGAGGAATTACATTCAACAGCTCAAAAAATTAAAAACAATGAATTTAAAGCTGAATGTGAGGACTGTACAGGTTGTCCTTATAGAAAGATTTGTAAAAAATGATGATTTTAATCATTTTATTGTGCCTTTGATTATCGGTTTTAAAACTTAAAATGCAAGGGAAAACTTAATGTTTCAATATAAGATCATAAGAGGAGGATTACATGAACAATAAAATTATAATTGCTATGCTTTTAATTATAATTGCATTGCTTGTTGTGTTGGGAGTAATATTAATTAACCCTGCTGATGCCAAAACAGATACAAAAATTACCGTAACAAGCAATAGTACTTTATATGACGGCGATTATTTTTCCATTTCATTAAATGATGCTAATGGTACACCTATTACCAATCAGACAGTTAAAATGGGTATTATAGATGCTAAGGTGGTGAAAATCCTCAAAAAGTAACTACTGATGCTATGGGAAATGGAATGCTTCAGTTAAATGGTTTAAGTGCTGGTGAATACAGGCTTAATGTTACTTATGGGGGAAATGATAATTTCAAGTCCTCTAATGCCACTCAAAAATTAACGATTAAGGAAAAAGTTAAGCAATCAGCAGGTACAGGCAATTCTTATGTTGATAGGATTTTAAACGATCCGTCCTGTCATGTGGTTAAAGATCCTTATTCAATATGCCCTAAGCATGGTGTTCCTTATTATCAGGATAGTAAATGTGACTGGTTTGTTCAACCATTTTAAAAGCAACTTACATTATTGTTGATTAAAATGGATTATGGGCAAAGAGGGTTATTATTTTATATGTGGTGGTATTGAAATATCTTGGAGAATTTAGATTTATTAAAGAGTATTATTTTAATAATCTATCAGCTGTAGATTATCTGGATGTAAAACCTTTTTTTAACTATATTAAAGGATAATTTAAATTCTTTATTTCAACATAGAATTGGTATAGTAGAAAATAATATATGTTGTTAGATAGAAAAATAAACACAAGATAAGTATAATTTTATTTAAAAAATTTGAATAGTTAATGATTTAATGAATGAAAAATATACATATTTGAATAGAAAAGTAAATACGTTTTAATTGAATGCTTTTAAAGAAATACTCAAATATTATCATTATTTGTCTGTGATTTATATGGTTTCAAATAAAATTAATGTAAGAGAAGAAATAGAACTTCTTCGTAAAAAACTTTTAGATATGAGTTTAAGAAATAATTTTCTTAATTTTAGAGTTTTAAAAAGAACAATACCTATTATTGATGAAAAAATTGTTGATTTATTTGAAATTTTAATTTTAAATGAAAAATCTATGGAATTTTTACCAAAAAATAATGATTCTGAAGATTCTAAAAATGAAATTGATGATAAAAAGCTTATTTTAGAAAATCGGGATAACATGTGGAATATTGTTAAAAATGATTCCCATGATACAGATAAATGTTCAGATTTCTTTTTACAAACAGATTTAACAGAAAAAAATCTTCAAAAAAACTTATTTACATTATATCAAAAATATAAAACTTCTATAACTGAACAAGGTTTAAATACTCTTTTTTTAGCTTTAGGTTTTCTAGAATGGAATGATAATGAACATCAAGAAGAAGCATATAAAGCTCCATTAATTTTAATTCCTGTTGAGATTTCAAGAGATTCTGTTGGTTCACCATTTAAAGTAAAATGGGATAAATCGGATATTCTTCCCAATCTTTCTCTTCAAAATAAATTAATTGAACAAAATGTTGATTTTCCTTTATTTGAAGAATTAGAAACTCAAGAGGATTTATGTGATTATTTCAACAAGATAAAAAATATAATTTCTGATAAATCGGACTGGAATATACTCAATGACATTTATTTGAGTACATTTAGCTTCAAAAAACTCTTAATTTACAATGATTTATATTTAAATAATTGGTCTAATGAATCATTAAAAAAAATAGATAAGTTATTGTTTAACCCGAAACCATATGAAATAGGAACATATGAACCCTATGAATTAGATAAAATTGATTCAAAAAATTTATATCAGGTATTAGATGCAGATTCATCACAAATGGAAGTTATTGAAGTTGTAAAACAATCTAATAATCTTGTTGTGGAAGGACCTCCAGGAACCGGTAAATCACAAACTATTGTAAATTTAATTGCTGAGTTAATGGCTAACGGTAAATCTGTTCTCTTTGTTAGTGAAAAAATGGCTGCTTTAGAAGTAGTTAAAAGTAGATTAGATGCAATTGGTTTAGGGATAGCTTGTTTGGAATTACATAGTAATAAAGCGAATAAAAGGGCTGTTTTGGATGAATTGGATAAAACATTAAATGATAGTTCATTTTATGATTGTCCTTTAAATGATTATGATGAAATGAATCATCTGAAAAATGAACTTAATAATTATTTTAATTCTCTTTATGAATGTTATGGAAATAGTAATTTTTATCCATACATGTTATTTGGAATTAAAGAAAGGGAATTAAAGTATTTGGAGTCAAATAATCAAAATATTATTAATTTCAAAATTGATGGTTTATTGGATTTTGATGAAACTCTTCAAAGAAAAACATTGGCAGATTTAAATAATATTCAAACTACTTATGAATCTGTCTATCCTGTTAGTAAAAATCCCTGGAAAAATATTATTGCAGATGATTTACCCCCTAATAAATTAGAACCTATAAAAAATTATTTAAATACAATTTGTTCTGATTTAAATTTATTTATAAATAAATTAAATTCTTTAAGTTCTTTACTTAAATGTCCTGAATTAAGTTATTTAAAAGATTTCAATCATTATTTATCGAATTTATATGTTATTAGGCCTGGTTTGTTTGTTTTAGAAGATGAATTTTCAGTACATAATATTATAGATAAAGTTGAAGAATACCAATTAAGACTTAATGATTTAAATTTAGATGAAAAATTTTCTCCAATGTTATTCTCTAAAGTAAATGATATTAAAGATAACCTATCTCAACTAACAGCATTATTAAATGAAATAGTTTTATCTTTAAATTGTTCTAATCTTGATAATTTACAAAATTATAATCAATATATTGAGAATTTATCATTGCTTGAGCCAGATTTAAAGATTTTAAAAGATAATGATGATGTATTAAATTTAATTAAAAATCTTGAAGAATATAATAAAATTAATAATTCTATTAATTTAACTGAAAAATTACCAGAGAATTTTAATGAATTTTCTGAGACTTTAAAGCGTTTAATTAATAACTTATCTTCACTTGATGATATTTCTAAGTTTATTTCAAAAAATACATGTTGTTTACCTTTAAATAATATATCAGAAATTATGGGTTGGATTAATAATCTAAAGACTTTAAGTCCGGAAATGAAAGTTTTAAACAATACGCAGGATTTAAAAAGTATTGTGGAATATGTAAAAACATTTCAGAGTGATTTAAATTCAATTGAAACCAAAAATTTTTCTGAAGATATTGGGTTTTATAAATCAAATGTAAATACCTTACTTATCAATCTTAAAATGATTAAAGAAAATATTGATGATTTTTCTTCAATTACTGGTGTAAAGATTAATAATTTAAAGGATATTGATAGGATATTGGATGAATCTATGATTTTAAAAAATCCTAATTTATGTAAGTTAGAAGATAATTTGGATCTATTAATTAACAAAATTCATCAATATAAAACTAATGTAGCTAATTTAAACATAGATATTTTTAATTTAGACTTAGAAAAAATGTTATCTGATGTAAATAAGATTTATGCAGAATTAAATAATCGTTCTATTTCAGTTAATTTACTTTGTACTGAAGATATTGAAAAAATTCAACGCCAATTTGGAAAAATTAACGAAGAACTTATGGAATCTCCGTTTAGGAATCATGCTGATGACACTGATTTTAAGGATAAATTAAAAACTGTTTATTTTAATAAAGATAATATTTCAGATAATGATTTTAATCAAATATTTGAAGAAATTAAAGAATATTACATGTATAAACCTGATAAAAATGAAATATTTGTTGATATTGGTCAATTTATAAAAAATACTGACGAATTAAACAATTTAATGAATGAAATCATAGATTGTTCATATCATAATTTAAATAATGATTTGGGTTTAAAAGAATTTGATATGATATTTGAATTTGAAAATAATTTGAATAATATAAAAAATAAGATTTTGGAATATGATACTTTTGATATTAATTCAATTGAAGATTTACAATATAATTTAGCAAAATTAATTATATTTAAAGGACTATATGATTATATAATATCTAATGATGAAATAGGTAATAAGTACTTTGGAAAGTATTGGAAATCTTATAAAAGTAATTTAAATGATTTAATAACTCAGCGTAATGATTTAATAAGATTTAATCAATTAATTAATTCTGGATTATTTAGTGATAGAATTTTAGATAATTTATCTTCTTTTGATAGATCTTCATTTTTAACTTTATCAAATAACATTCGAACATTAAAACTGAATATTTTTGAGGGTATTAAAAATATTAATAATAATTTTAAATTAAATTTAAAGACAATGTTCTCATTAGATATTAATGAATTACATTCCAATATAAAATATATTATTGAAGATTTAATTGTTCTGGATAAATGGGAATCATTTAAAGAATCCAATACAAATTTAAAATTTTTAGAATATGATTTAGTGGGTGTTAAAAATTCTGTTAAATCTCTACTTAATCATTTTGATGATGAGATTTTCCTGAAAATTTGCAGCGAAATTAATGAGTTAGAAAGATGTGGTTTGTTAAAACAAGAAATTGATTCTCAAAATGAGATAGCAAAAACGTATTTCTTAGATGATTGGCAAGGTTATAATTCAGACATTGAACGTTTGGAAGAACATTATTCTCAATTAATTAAATTCAATAAATTAGTTGATTCTGGATTTTTTACTCAAGATGTTGAAAGTAATATTTCTAATTTAGATTTTATGGATTTTAATCATAAATTGGAAGATATAAACTCAATCAATAAAAATATTTTAAATGATTACAATTACCTAGAAGAATTTTCATTAAAAAATTTAGATATTAATTCAACAAATATTACTGATTTAAAAGACCAAATAACTGAAATTTTAACTAATTTTAATGATTTAGACGAATGGTTTATGTTTAAATCAAATATTGGTATTGAAAATATTCAAAATATGTATCACTATGATTTCGTTAAATTGAAAAATAGTATTAAAAATTTTTCCTATTACTTTGACATGGAAATATTAAAAGATATATCTGCCGAAGTTGCTGATTTAATTAAGTTAAATGATTTAAAAGAACTAATAGACTCTGATGAATTAGGTGAAAAATACTTTAAAAAATATTGGAATGGAGCTTCTTCTAATTTAAAAAATATTAATTCACATTACAAAAAATTAACTAGATTTAAGGCTTTAGTCATCTCTAAATTTTTCACATCAAAGACTGAAAAATCCCTTTGTAATTTTGATGTGATGGACTTTAGCGATAAATTATCAAATTTAAATACTTTAAAAGAAAGTATTTTTGATGATTTCAATAGTTTAAATTCATTAGGTATTTTTAAAAATAATAAATTAATTTATTCACCTATTAAATCATTGTATGAAAAAATTGACTTTATTAATGAAAATTTAGGTCAAATTAAGGGCTGGGAAGAATACAAAAAAGAAAAAATTAGCTTATATGATAAATCTAGTGAAGTTATTTATGATTTATTTGATTATGATTTAAAAAAAGTTAATGATAGCTTTTCAAATCTTTTAATTGATTGTAATTTTAATAATGATTTAGAAAATGAAGTAAACTCTATTTTAAAACTTAAAGAAATTAAAAAATATATTGATACTATTAATTCAAATGGTATAAATTATTTTGGAGATTTATGGAACAATGTTGATAGTAATACTATTAAATTAAATGAATTCTTCAATAATTTGAAGGATTTTAATCAATTACTAAACTCTAATTTCTATTCAAAAGATACACTTTCAATATTAGAGACATTGAATTATGATAAATTTAACTCTTGCATAAATGAATTAGAGGATTTAAATAAATCTATTAATAATTCATTTAGTGAACTGAATGAAGTTTTAGATTTTAATGAAATTTTAGATGGTAAAAATGACTTTAATCTTACTTTAATTGCATTAAGTGATAAATTTAATATGTTAAATAATAGCTATGAAGAATTGGTTAAATTAAGGTCATTTTATTCATGTTCTAAAAGTAACAAAAATCCTTATTTAGAAAATATTGTCCCTTGGATATGGGAGGATGAAATTAAGACAGATTGTATAGTTAGTTTATTTAAATTTAATGTTGCTAATAATATTTTAAATGAAATGGTAGAATCAAATGTTTGTTTAAGAAATTTTAATGAAAAAATATATAATGAAAAAATTAAAAAATTCCAAAATATTGATAAAGAAATTCTCACCATAAATCAGTGTAGGATAAGAAATATTCTAAATGAAAAGAAACCTGTTGTATCAGGTAAATCAATTCCTCCTGCTTCAGAACTTGGAATTTTAATGAAAGAAATTAATAAAAAGAGAAGAAATATTCCTATTAGGCAATTACTTTCCAGCACATGTAATATTATTTCTAGAATTAAACCTTGTTTTATGATGAGTCCTTTATCAGTTGCTAATTTCTTAGATCCAAAATATTATAAGGAGTATTTTGATTATGTGATTTTTGATGAAGCAAGTCAAATTAAAACAGAAGATGTAATTGGAACATTTTTCAGAGGTAAGAATTTTGTAATAATGGGTGATTCTAAACAACTTCCTCCAACAATATTCTTCGATAGTGATGATGCTAATGAAGATGATGACTCTTTTTATACTGAAATTGAAAGTATTTTAAAATTATGCCGTTCTATTTTTCCAGATAAAATGTTAAAATGGCATTATAGAAGTCGTCATGAATCATTAATTTCTGTTTCAAATTATGAATTTTATAATAATAAACTAATTGTATTTCCTTCACCTTTCAGTGAAACAGATGATTTAGGTCTAAAAATAGAATATAATCCTGAGAATTATTATGATAGGGGTAAAAGTTCTAAAAATGATGGTGAAGCGAGAGATGTCATTAATTATGCTATTAATCATTTCAAAAAATATGGTCATTCAAAAAGTTTAGGTATTGGTACTTTTGGAATTAAACAAAAACAGGCAGTTTTAGAGGAATTAGAATTTAGATTACGTAAAAATCCTGAATTAGAACCATTTTTCAATGAATCTGGAGAAAATGGTTTTTTCATTAAAAATCTAGAGAATATCCAAGGAGATGAAAGGGATGTTATTCTAATTAGTGTAGGATATGGTTTTGATAAGAATAAGATATTATCAAATAATTTCGGACCATTAAATAAAAATGGTGGTGAAAGGAGATTAAATGTTTTAATTACAAGAGCTCGTGAAAAATGTGTTGTCTTTTGTAATTTTTTACCAGATGACATTCATGCTTCAAATAGTAACTCTCGTGGGTTAAAAGCTTTTAAAAACTTTTTATTCTATGCTAAAAATAAAAAACATCCTGTGATAATGGAACCAACTGGTGAAGATTTTGATTCTCCATTTGAAGAATCAGTACATGATTTTTTAGTGGATATGGGTTACAATGTTGTAAAACAGGTTGGATGTGTAGGATATAAAATCGATTTAGCTATTGTTGATCCTGATAACTCTGATAAATACGTACTTGGAATTGAATGTGATGGTGCAACTTATCATTCTTCTCGTTCTGCAAGAGAAAGAGATAGATTGAGACAAGAAATTTTAGAAAGATTAGGTTGGAAATTCCACAGGATTTGGTCTACAGATTGGTTTAACTCAAGAAATGCTGCTAAAGAAAGATTAATTGAAGCAGTTGAAGAAGCTATAAAAAATAAAGATGTTCCACCATTCATAAATCCTCCTATAACAATTCCTCCTCCTAAACCAAAACCAATTCATACCGTGCCGGATGAAGATTTATTTAAAGATTATGAATATTTTAAAGATAATGTAAAATTAAATAGATATGGCTCAACTAGGATTGGACGTGTCAATTTGATAGCAGATTTGATTAAATATGAACAACCAATTCATATAGAAGATATTTATGAATCTATGAAAATATTTTTAAATAAGAAAAAAAAGACTAAATATTTTAAAGATTCAATTTTAGCATTGATTAATGCTAATTTTGATAGAAATATTATTTATAGGGAAGGAGAATTTTATTATCATAAATCATTTGATATTAATAAGTTTACTCCCAGAAAAAGAATTAAACCTAGTTTAAGTAAAATTTCAGATGAAGAAATTAAATTAGCTATGATTAATACATTAAAAATTCAATATGATACTCCTGAAGAAGAATTAATTAAAGCTAGTTCAAAGAATTTGGGATTTAATAAAGTGGGAAATAATATTAAGAACAGATTTAAAAAATTAATACAGGAATTAATACGAGAAAAAAGAATTAACTTGAATAAAAATGGTACACTTGGTTTAAAAAAATAATTAGTAATTATCTAGGTTAAAATTCAACTAAAGATTGTGATAGTTATGGTATTATGTCCAGTTTGTAATAAAGAAAATAATAATGAAGAGTATTGTACAGTTTGTGGAACTAAATTGGATAATGTCAAAAAAGATCCTATTTTTGAATTTGATAAAAATAAAGATATATCGAATGTTAATGAATTAAATATTTATTTAAAGGAGTTAAATAAGAAAATTAATCAACAAGAAAAGTATTTGGATGAATTAAATAACGATCCCTTGATGAAAAAATATGAATCTATTTCAAAAGTTAATGATGAAAATAACGAATTGAGAACGAAAATTAAAGAGTTAGAACATGATAAAGAAGAAACTTCATTAAAATTGAAAAAACATAAAAAAATGAATATTAAATTAAAGGCTGAAATAGAAGAATTAAGGACTGGTAATGGTGTTGTTGGTGCAATAAAAGGTATTTTTGGAAATAATAAGGCTAAAAATGAAAAACCTAATTTTTGTCCCAACTGTGGCCATAAACTTTCTTAATTTTTATTAGGAATTAATTATTGTTTTATCTAAATTAAGTCAACATTTTTAAACTCTTCAAAAACCTTTTGTGGCAGTTTTCCTCTTTTTTCTGTGATGTGTGTGTCGCTAATCAGTCCAATTAACATGGTTGATATTTTATAGGAACCTTTAAATAATTTTTTTGATGGTTAAAAATTTCCGAATCAGTAATATTTATTAATCAGTTAAACACAAATTATATACCATGAAGGGTTTTAGAGTAAAGATAATTTTATCAGGTTCCCATCCTGAAATCTCAAGGGAAGTTATTCTTCCTGAAAAAATCAATTTCCGTGAACTTGATTGGGTAATATGTGAGTTATTCTCACTTAAAGACAGGGGCTCATCAGAGTTCTGTCTTAATTATGACAGGGGCTTCATATGGAGGATTACCTTTTAAAAAAGCATATCAAAGAGAAAATATGCTTTAACTACCAGTTTGAGTGTAAGTTGCTCTTTGAAATTACCTTAAATGAAACCGTAGATTATGACTTGAATTATGTCTCGCTAATCGCTTTTAAGGGTGAGTTTAATCCTGCCGAAGACGTACATGTTTCAGCTTTTAACAATATGATGCTAAAAGGCATTGATTTTGAAAAGTTCAATCCCAAAAAAACTCAAAAGGAACTTAAAAAAATCCCGATTCTTAAAAACAAGGCTTTTGACATAAAAATAACTCAAATAAGCAGAAAGAATGTTATCTGGAGGGATTTCATTGTTCCTGAGAGAACCACATTTGCTGAAATTGAAGATTTAATCCTAATAACATTTGATACTTCTCCTGTTTCATTTGGCCATGATGATAAAACTGTCGATTATTACTTCAAGTCAAGAATACCAATATATTCAAAAAACGGGGAGTTTAAAATTGATGTAAAAGGAAAAGTTTACTCAAAGAAAAGTTTTACAGTACTTAAGAAATATTCGGGCGGGCAAAACCCCTTTGATTTGTGGCATGAATATTATCCGAAAGTCGAAAGGGATAAGGCTCAAAGTTATTTAGATGATTTTATATAATTAATGATATGGTGGATATGTTGGATGATTACTTCAGGCAAATACTTGACAGATTTGAAGATGAAAAGACCAAACTATTTAAAGGCAATGACCTGGTTTTAAAAATCAGAAATGAACTTCCAAAAGAAGTTTCAAATTGTTTAGATGATACTTTTACTGTAAAGGCTTACTGCGGCCTAAATTCATGGCCAAAAACTCCATGGGTTAGGATAATAGACAAATCATTTGATTCAGCCCAGGAGGCTCTTATTTTACAGTATGATTTTGACACCCGAAAAAAGGTGATGTCATTATCTCTAATTTTAAGGCTTAAAGATATAAGTGAATATAGATCCCTTAAGCACTTTTTAATTAAAAATCTTGATAACACTAATTTAAATGATTTTGTAATTGATAAAAATGATACTTCAAGTGTAATCATATCCAAAAAATATACCTACAGTCAAATAAAAAATACAGTATTGAATGGGGATTTGGAGAGAATAATTCCAATCTACCGCATTCTCTCACACCTCTTTAAAAGCTTCACCGATGAAGATGTATTGTACAGCATGAACTATGACTCTTCATACATAGATGAAGAGTTATGCCTGTGTAAAAGTGCAGTTATTCCTTCAAAAGTGCAAATATCAGACATTTCGGCTGATTATCCAAAATACGACAGGTATGAAAATAACTTGAATAATCCAAATGAGCTTTTTACAGACAACACCATTAACCGGATTATCCGATGTGACATCACGCAGGATGACTACACCGAGATTTTACATGACATCACAAAAAACGCACAAAATCTCATGTTAAAACTCATAAAAGAAAACGGCATTGATTTAAATGAATTAAAGATAAAAGACAGGATTTTATTATATTCCAAATCTTTTACAGAAACTGAGTACAAATCAGTCGGAAAGCTTTTAGGTTCATATTCATTTAACGAAATCAGAATCGATGACAGGCTTCCCACACCTTTAATCATAACCTCCATTATCCATGAACTTTCACATTTCATCCTTGAAAGAATCTTAAAGGAAGTCATGATGAAAATCCTCAATACTAATGACACACCGCTCATTTCAAGCTACGTCAAGATACTTCTTGAGGATAATGATTTAAACTACCTGTTGGATGAGTACTGCGCCCATACCGTTGAGGGAAGATTTGCCCTTTACGGCTTTCAGGATTATTCCTCATTCAAATACAAGCTTGATGAAATATCACACCTCTACTCAAAAGAAGATATTGACTACGCCCTGATTCTTGCAAACACATTTGCATATGATATTAAAGACATCATGGAGGAATATATTGATGAGGATTTAAGGGAAGAAATCAAGGATGAGTTTTTAAAACTAAACGACAGGCCGAACTACGAACCCTTAGATTTGGAAATCGAGTCAAGACTGGAAGGGGATGATTTTAGAGATGCTCTTTCATTGATACTTACATCAGGAATAGGTGAGGCATTAAGTCAAAAGGACAAGCTTTCAAGATATATGGATAGATTTGAAAGTATTTACTGAATTTTAACTTTAAAATTCTGAAATTGCTGTTTTTAGGATTTTTCTTATCCCTGCTATTAATATGGAAATTTAAAAACGCCTGATTTTAAAACTTCATCTATTTTTTTAAAAATTTAATAATATTCAAATTCAAATAGTAACATTAATATAAAATAGTTGTTCATAATTAATAATGTAAAATAATCTTCTTATGGGGGAAAAGTTTTTGTTAAAAAAGGCATTAATAATTTTTACAATATTTACAATTTTTTTACTAGCTTTTTCTGCAGTCAGTGCAGCAGATAATGACGCAGCTGCTAATCCAGACGATAATATATTGTCTGCTGATAATGCAGCTACAGAAACAGCTAAAATCGAAGTTGAGTTAACTGCAGACGAACAATATGGAATTTATGGAAATAAAGACACTAAACTCACAGTTCAAGCATCCGATAAGGATGGCAATAAAGTGAATGGCGGATCAGTGGTCTTTGTTGATGTATTTGGCAAGAATTACACCGCAGACATGGTAGACGGTATTGCAAAATCCAATGTTTATGTTGGAGATACCGGAAAATTCAATATAACCTGTCTCTATATTGGAGCAGAGGGTTACAGCAATGCCAATGGGACACTGCCTTTGATTGTTCCTGTTGCAAATACCTCCTGTGTCAATATTATTGCATCAAAATACGATGAGGCAGTATATTTCACAGGAAACGTGAGATCAGATTACAGACAATATTCAGAGTATGATGACTATGAAGAAGTAACTCGCGGACACGTAACCGTTTATGTTGACGGTGAAAAATTAGGAACATGTGATTTGGATGTTAACGGTAACTTCGTATACATCTGGAAAACAACAAGAAACCTTATAGGCCAGACTATCAACTTTACAGGAGTATATTCAGACGATGATAAACATTTCAATCCATCAACATTCTCAAAGTTATTTACATTTGACCCGCCTAAGGATACAGAAATTAAAGCTCAGGTAACTGATGTGGACAACGGCAGAAAATTAGTCACAGGAGATGTTGTGGATGAAGATGGAAACAATGTTATTGGAGGAATGCTTACTGTAAATAACAAGTATCAGATTCCGGTTGATACAAACGGTAAATTTAAATTTTACATTACTGATAAGGAACCTGGAAAAGCTATTTATGAAATTGGTGTAATAGACTGGGGTTCAAAAGCAGACATTCGTGTCAACACCCCATTGATGAGCAGAATTGACCACACTGAATTGGTTGATACTCTTATAGATTTATGTACCCAGGGATCTCCATATATCAAATTTGGAAATGGAAACGGCCCAACACTTGTTATGAGTGTCGGAACTCACGGAGGCGAACTTGCTTCACAGGTTGCAGGTTTCAAATTAATTAACGTGTTGGCTGATTACGGTGATGAAATTGACGGAACAATATACATATTCCCAACTCTTTTCCCGGAAGCCACAGCTAACAATACAAGAATATATAATGGAATTAACTTAAATACTGTAGCAGCTGAAAACGGAACCATTTCCAACAGTCTTGTTAAATTTGCCAAATCTGTAAATGCAATCGGACTTGGAGATTTCCACAATACACGTCATTCTGACAGTGATGTTGGTGTTACATGTATCTTCTGTTCCGAGCAACCAACACCTGAAAGTGCAGTTCTCGGTAAATATATTGTTGCCCAAACAGGTTATGAAATTAAAGACTACCCTGTAGCAGGTGATCCTTATGCAGGTGCAATAGAAGACTATGCTAATTTGGATTTCAATATACCTTCAGTTACATGCGAATCACTTTCAAACCATAGGGCTGTTGAATATGGAACACCTGAAATGTCATTTAATGAAATGTGTGCATTTTTAAGATATTTCGGATATGATGTCTATGAAATGATAGACATTAAATTGGATGATCCTGAAAATCTGATGCTTGAATTTACAAGTCCTTACAACTATAATCCAAGTTCATTGAATATTTCATTACATGAAGAACCTGCTAAAGTCGATAAAGTGGCTTCTGCTGGTGAAAAAACTCTTCCTGCAGCAGGTAATCCAATAGCTGTAGTATTGCTTGCTCTTTTAGCTCTTGGAGTTGGAGGATTAAGAAGAAGATTATAGTTTCTAAAAAACACTACTCCCATCACCATTATTTTTTTAAATCTAGTAAAAGAAATTCAATAAAATTAATAAAGTGATAAAAATGAACATTTTTATAGATCCGTTATTATTCCTACAGTTCCTAAGAGACATTACCGGAGGCATTTTCGACTCCTTTTTTGTCAGATGTTCTATTTTTGGAGAAGCTGCCACTGTAACATTTATAATATCTCTGATTTACTGGTGTTTGGATAAAAAATTAGGCGAATATTTACTTGTATCCCAGGGATTTTCTATTTTGGTTAACGGTTTTGCAAAAGTTACTGCATGTGTGTATCGTCCATGGATAATGGATTCCAGAGTTCATCCGGTAAAAGAAGCAATTGCCGGTGCTACAGGATATTCATTTCCAAGCGGACATGCAACATCTGCCACTTTTCTATTTCTCGGACCAGTTTTACGTGGTAAATTCTCAAAGGCTTTAAATATTGGTTTAATTTGCTGTTTTATACTTGTTGCATTTAGCCGTAATTATGTGGGCGTTCATTCTATTTTGGATGTAATTTTTGCTTTTATTTTCACATTCATTGTGCTTATAATAATCTCAAAATTATTTGATAAACTTGAAGAAAAACCTAATTTGGATATTGTTATTTCATGTGCAGCTATAGTAATTTCAGTTTTGATAGTCATATATGCATTGACAAAATCATATCCTATGGATTATGATTCTGCAGGAAAGTTAATTGTTGACCCGGCAATCCTGACCATCGATACATTCAGGTGTGCGGGTTCGGCAGTAGCAACATTCATATGGTGGCCTATTGAAAGAAGATTCATCAAGTTTTCCACTGATGGAAGTGTTGAAGAAAAAGCCGCAAGATTCATATTCGGTTATATTGGTTTAACTTTTATTATAACTGTCATAATGCCTTTGTTTGGAAAAACTCCTCTTGGAGGTTTTCTGGCGAGTTTTGTAATGATTAGTTTTGTAATCCTGATATATCCTGCAATTATTAAACTATTCCAAAACAGAAAAAACTTAACCGGATAATAAAGATTACACTTTCATCAAATCACCATCACCAATTTTTTTTAAATAACATATTAACACTCTTTTTTTAAATTTTCTCACTGTTATACAACAATTATCTCTAAAAAGAATAAATAATATAATCAACAGAACTTAAATTAGAAAAGTTATCCAATAATAATTTATGAGGAATATTATGAGAAACATCATAGTTGTTGAATGCATATCAACCGGAAAAAATTATATAGGAGACATAGTCAACAGAGGCTATAATCCCATCGTATTG
Organism: uncultured Methanobrevibacter sp.; assembly: GCA_902771225.1. Classification (GTDB taxonomy): domain Archaea; phylum Methanobacteriota; class Methanobacteria; order Methanobacteriales; family Methanobacteriaceae; genus Methanocatella. Next base: position 23,377 of record CACXWH010000018.1, read on the forward strand.
CATTTAAAAGATTCAGATACAGAAGACGGGAAAAAATTTGGACAGCATGTTTTAGAGGAATATTCAAGGATTCCATATGAATTTGACATGATTTATGAAAAAGACACTTTCGAAGAGACCCTTGAAGAAGTGAGAAAGGCAAATCCCATTTTGATTGTTCCGGGTAATGAACGAGGGGTTGTTTTAGCAGCTAGATTATCTCATGAATTAGGTCTTTTAGGTAATTCTATTGAAAATCTTGATGCAATGACTTTAAAAAATGAAATGCATAAAAGATTAGCTCAAAAGGGGCTCCGATCAATAAAAGGAAAAGTTATCCATTCCTTAGATGAAGCATTAGAATTTTATGATAGTGAAAATCTAGAGGAGGTTGTTATAAAGCCTACTTACAGTGCAGGTTCAGCAAGCGTGCGAATTTGTCTTAATCGAGAGGAAATGATTGATTCAATCAATCAGCTGTTTGATGACGTCAATTATTATGGTGATGAACTCGAGGAGCTTTTAATTCAGGAACGGATAAACGGTATTGAATATATTGTCAATACAGTAACCCATAAGGGCATTCATCGGGTCACCTTAGTTTGGAAATATAATAAGGTTAAAACATCAGAGGGAGCTATTGTTTATGATTCCTGTGAAACTGTAAATGAATTGAGCCTTGGTGAAGCGGAAATGGTAGAATACGCTTATAAAGTTGCTGATGCATTGGAAATTCAATACGGGCCTGTTCACGGTGAATATATGATTGATGAAAACGGTCCGGTTTTAATTGAGGTAAACTGTCGCCCATGTGGCGGAAGCATGCCTGCCGAATTTCTGGACAGAATCTCCGGTCAGCATGAAACGGACAGCATTCTAGATTCCTATTTAAAACCGAAATGTTTCTTTGATGAATTACGTAAAAAGTATAATTTACATGCTCACGGTACGTTAAAATTTTTTATCACTCCAAAAAATATGATTGTACGCTCATCACCCATAGTAAACATTGACAAAAAATTAAAAGCATTTCATGACAGCAGCCTTGTCAATGCAACTTATCACGACATGTTTTTCCAAAAAACTGAAGATTTGACCACAGCTGCAGGATATGTTTTTTTAATCAATGAGGACAAGGCTGATGTGGACCATGATTTAAACTTCTTAAGGGATGTTGAGAGGAATGCATTTTCATTAATTCTAAGTGATGATGTTACATATCCTAAATTAAAAGAGGATGATGAATATTTAAATGAAATCATACCTATGATTAAAAATATTGAAAGCCACGGCACAGGGCTTTTTGTAACAGACCAAATTGCCGAGGATGTCGACATATACCAGGTAGACTATAGAAAAACCACTGAAGTAAACAGCAATTTTGATTATGTTATCGTGAATTTAAATAAGACCTTGATAGATAAAAATGAAGCAGATAAGGTAAAAATTATTTTAAATTGTCTTTTAAAAGTTAAAAGCGGAGGTTATGTTTTTATTCCAGAAAATACCTATCAACTAATGTTAAGTGGGCGAAAAGGAATTGAAGCCCTGGTAAAAGTCCTAAATTACAAAATAGAGCTTCCCCCATATTTCATACAAGACGTTATTATCGCTTCAAGATAAATTGCATTTATACTTTTTAAAAATCATAAAAGGAAAATATATTATATAGTGACTAAAATGCCATATGAAAGAAGATTTTATCTGCTGAATTCCAAATTTAAAGAATTGTTCTTTCCCACATTGCTTGCTGCAATTGCGGGTAATTTTGCAATTCTTGCTGATGCATTCATAATCAGTGCACTTCTGGGTCCAATGAACCTGTCAGTCATTCAATGTATAGAGCCATTAGCCCAGTTTGTCAATATGATCTATTGGCTAATAGGATTTGGAGGAACCATTCTTTCAACCAGTGCAAAGGCAAACTTTAATGATGAAAAGGCAAATTACATATTCACCGTTTCAATTATCAGCATAACAATAATATCTCTGCTGATTATGGTGCTTGGATTGCTGTTTTCAAATAATTTTCTTGAGATATTATGCAGTTCCACTGAGTTACGGCCCTTAGTTTATGAATATTTCAAATATTATCTTTTGGCAATACCTTTCATGTGTTATTTTATTGTTTTGGCATACTTTATTAAAACAGATAATTTTGTTCAGTTACAGTTTAGGGGATTTCTTATAGCAAATGTATTGAATGTTGTATTTGATGTGATTTTAATAGAATATCTGAATATGGGAATTGGCGGTGCCGGATTAGGAATGGCATTGGGATATCTCATAGCGGCAGTCTACACATCCAAATATTTTTTCAACTCTAAACGTACATTAAAAATGATTAAAATTGAATTTGGCAAATCAATGAGATATTTGAAAGACATATGCAAAACAGGTTTTTCATCATCTTCAATAGCCCTATACCAATCATTAAAACTGATTATTATTAACGCCATAATTCTTACAGTCATGGCAAATGTGGGATTGGTTGCATACAACATGTGCTGCAATACATTGTTGCTGGTGAGCATATTCATATTCGGAACGTCCCAATCAATTTTACCTATCGTATCAGTTTATTTCCAGGAAAAAGACTACAATGGCGTGGATTATGTTGTAAAAAAATCATTGAAGATAGTGACCGCTTTTGGAATATTTTTCACATTTCTCTTTACTGCATTCCCGCAAATAATATTATGCGTATTTTCACTAAGCAATCCCTCAGACGTTCCTGCCGTGATGAATGCCGTTAGAATATTCTCATTAAGCATATTAGCGTTTTCAATAAACTTCCTGTACATGTTTTATCTTCAATCCATACAGAACATCAAATTATCCAACATTGTCACCCTATTAAACGGATTGATATTTCCTGTGACATTCGTATTTATATTTTCCATCATCTGGAAAGAAAATGGAATTTGGTTTGCATTTGTAGTCTCAGAAATAGCAACATTAATCTTTGCTTACCTATACTCCAGGTACCTGAATAAAAAGACTAATGGGGAATACTCAGGATTTTTTCTAAAAAAACATAATGATGAAAACGAGAGGATACTGGAGTACACCATTCATGCAGAAAAAAACGATGCAATATATTTGTCCAGACAAGTTCAGGAATTCCTGCCCGATGAGAAAGTATCTAAATTAGTTGGTTCATCAATGATGGAAATACTTACTTATATTCTGGATATAAACGATAAACTAGACTGGATTGACGTTATTGTCAGAGACAATGATAATGCTACAATTATTTCCATTAAGTATCCCGGTATCGGATACAATCCAAAAAAGGACACGGATTTAAATTCAGAAAAAATTGACAGATTGCTCAGTATTTCAGACGATATCGAGTATTCTCAAATATTGGGCTTGAACAATACGGTCATCACAATCAACAAATAATCATGACCCAATCTATATTTCAGGACAATTTTTAGCTTTAATATTTTCCAGATTTCTTTTCGAAGCTTATTTTGATTTGAATCTGCGAATCATATATCCTATGGCATATGTCGGAACAAAAACAAAAAGTCCCACAAAAGTTGAAGCCATCAGTGATGAAAATACGTTCATATGGGAATATTTAGGATGGGTTATGAAATCACTAAAAGACCATGCAAAAAATATTATAAAAACAGCTGCTGATATTATCAGGGTTTTTGAAATGCGCCTTTCAGGAGCTGGTGAAATATTTTTACGTTCAGTCAGGTTAATTCCACAGTTTTTGCAGAATTCAGCTCCATCATCATTTTCTTTTTTACATTCAGGACAAATTATACTCATAAATACTCCACAATTTATTTTTATGGTTAAAAGTCTGTTAACTTTGATATAAATAAGTAGGGATTTCATTGAAATAATCATAACATTTTTACTTGTTGAAATCCATATTAATTTACATGACAAAAAAATGTAGTAAGTGCGGAGAAATAATTGGTGAGGAATCACTTTTCTGTCCTAAATGCGGCAATTATGTAATGTCTGCAGGTTCAAAAAAGTCATATCCTATCAAGTGGATTGTAATAACCGGTATCTGTATTGTTTTATTGCTTTTTGCCGGTGCTTTTTTTATAAATCACAGTTCCAAAACCGACACTACATTGTCTATGATATCCAATTCAAATCTGGATGCATCCAATGAGTATACTGTTCAGCTTAAGGATGTAAATAACAGGGTTTTAGCGGATAAATTCATTACTGTTAAATTTAATAATGAATCTTATACTTTAGTCACTGACAAAAACGGTACTGCATCAATCAATTTGACTGTTATTAAAGGTTCTTTTGAAGTTAAAAGTTATTTTAAAGGTGACAGCAAGTATAATGATGCTCATTCATCCGATATAGTAATTAAATAGGGAGAGTTGTTTTATATGGATAATTTTACTGAGATTTCTGCTGATATGATAAATGAGGTTGAAAAGACCTTGAATTCAGGATTCTGCGATTACAGATTAAGGGATTCAAGTTTCAACTGTGAAACTTTCAAAAAAGGTGAGGACATTCATCTCATTCAAACGGTTGGTGATGAAGAAATAGAACTGGTTTTCGCCACAAAATTTGAGGATGATGCCTATTTCATTTCATCAGGGTTTGATATAATTTGTGATGATCTGCTTGAAGGAAGAGAGTCAAGAGATATTTTCCAGTCTGTTAATATGTATTTTAGAAACGTGATTGCAAATCCGGATAAGGATTATAGTGATGATAAGGAATCTTTAATCAATTTTCTTGTTGAAAGTGATGAGAAATACCACAGAGAGGATCTTGAAGTTCTTCTTGATGAGGATAAGATCCGCGCTGATTATGAACATGACAAATCAGAAATTTATGATAATGATGATATGACTGACATTCAAAAGTCTTTGGCCCTAAAGGAGCTTTTACATATGTCAATATGTGAAGTTATTAATGATTTGGAGTTATATTATACTAGACCTTTGGATTTGTCTCCTGCCGAAGAGCATGAGAAAAACCGTCAGGAAGCCAAGGCTTTGGAAAATGAAATGCAGTTATACTGACTGCATACTTTTTTTATTTTTGAATTCTTTTTCATTTTCATGTATACTTTTTTTAATTATGAATACAAACATTTATATAGTAGAAGCCACTACTATTAATTGTGTACACAAATTTGAAAAAAGTAAACATTAAGGAGATTATCTTATGAGTGAAAAAGATACAAAAGAATTCAGATTTGGAAATGAAAAATTCGGAGGAAGATACATGCCCGGTGAATTGGAAATAAATTTACCTGATGAACTTCCATATGACGAATTTGAAGAAATGTTTAAAGAACGCATCGAATCCCTTTACAAATTAGGTCGTGAATTCATACCATTTGATGAAGAAGATATTGAATCAAAAAAAGAGAAATTAAAACCTTTAAGCATTCGTGTTAAAGCCCATACAAAAGAATTCTTTAAAAACAATTCAATTTTAAGTGCACGTGAAGTATTGGAGTTATATGAAAATTATAATCACGGCAGTGAAGCGTTTATCAATTCCCTTTTAAAAGATGAAAAGGACTTGGAACAGGAATTATCACAAATCCAGGAAAAACTGCACAATGCCAAATTATTCAAAGAAAAACTCAGCAACTTAAACCTAGAAGATTCAATAACTGACGAGGAAAATATTTCATCTTTAAAAGAGGAATATGAAGGTTCTGATGTTAAAGTAATGTCTGATGAGGCCGGTGATGATATAATTTCAGACATTGAATTGTACAATACCAAAAAAGTTGTGTTCAATGCCAATTATCTTGAAATCATTGCTGCAAATGATGTTATTCCTGTAATATATTACTTTACATATGAACTTTCTGAAGCTGATTTAATAAAAGTCTTATCTGACGTTAAATCATACTGTTCAGACAACACTATTGAATTTGATGATGGTGAAGATTCTTCTGAGAGCAGTGAAGAATCTGGCGAAGACTCTTCCTATAAAAAAGATAAAAGTGAGGATGGTGAAGAATAGCTTCACCATATTATTACTTTGTGTATAAGATATGTTTATATAATATAATAAACAATATATACACAAGGTGATAATAATGACTCAGATTTTTCCAATATTAACAACATGCCCGATATGTGAAAATGAATTTGAAATAATTCAATTAGCCTCAACCAACCAGATGGGTTCACCGGACCTTGACTTAAGACCGCCTGAAATGGCAAGAAGCACAATGGATACATGGACACATGAATGTCCAAAATGCGGATACGTAGCATCTGATTTTAACCAGACACCAGAAATCACCAGAGAATTTATTGAAAAAGATGAATATAAAAGCTGTGATGATTTAAATTTTAAAAGCCACCAGTCCGAAATATTCTATCGCCAGTACATGATATCAAATGACAATGAAGAAAAATTCTACTCCCTGCTTCACTGCGCATGGGCATGTGATGATGTAAATGATGAAAAAAACTCTCTTCTAATCAGAAACAAATGCCTGGACTACATAGACTTTCTTAAAGCCAGCGATGATATAATGCTGGTGAAAGCAGATTTGATGAGAAGATCAAATCACTTTGACGAGCTGGTAAAGGAATATTCAACCAAATCATTTGAAAATGACATTTACAACAGAATCTGTGATTTCCAGATTGAAAAAGCCCTTAAAAAGGACAATGGATGCTATGCAATAGAAGACATATAATACTTGTCATCCGCTCTCTAGGACTTTTAATATATATAAACAGGTCCACAATATTATACATGACAAGCAAATACATATCTTTTCTATCGTTAATGGATACGGACTGTATTTTAACCGCATTGCTTTTCGCAGGGTGTGTTGAAAATTATTGATTGCTACCTCAATCAGCTGTTAAATTCAAAACCATCACCAGAACTAAAAACAACCCTCCATAAATTAATAACTGAATTAAAGCACTACGGCTATCCGGATATAGAACTGGTTGATATTATTTCCATAAGGATAATGCTTGATTATATACTTTCAAATCCCGGCCTGATTAGGCCCTATGAGGATTTCATTAAAAAGGCAACCCTTATCATAGCAGATATTTTAGGTGATGAACTTTACGTTAAAATCGAACCTGAAATCATAACCCTTGAAGATGACTTTAGAAGAAATATCCAAGTATACCAAAAGCAGATTGATGACAAATTAAGTGAAGAAATCAGGGATTTAATAATTGAAAAACTTTAATATCAGCCTAAATGCCGGATTTAATTAACAATATTTATAAAGTAATACTGACAAATAATCATTCATATGATATTGAGGTTCTATTTTCTAAATAAAATAATGCCTTTTTCAAAATCTCTAAAGAAATTGTTTAATGCATTACAGATTGTATTATCGAAAATTAAGCGTAAGATAGAAAATCTTTCAAATAGATACAATTTTATTTTTTCTGCTGAATCTCAGACATATACACCGAATTTAACTGTCACACCTTTTGAATTAAATCAAAATAAGCTTAAATAAAAGGGGATAAAAAAATGGATAAAAAAGTAATAATTGGAATTATCATTGCAATAGTTGTAATAATTCTTGCAGGATATTTCATATTAAATATAGGTGATAAAACTTTAGTAGCAGGTGATTTACAGGTTACCGTACCTGGCAATTATACTGCAGATGCTGAATTTGCTGCACATGCAGGAGATTTGAATGTATCATTTATAGAACAGAAAGGGACTACAAACAAGGATTTTGTAGATAAATTCTTTAAGGCTGTTTCAGTTAACGGCAAGAACTCAGGATATGAAAATATAACAAACAAAACTGTAAATGGAACTAATGCCTATGAATTTGCAGCGCATCCAAATAATCTTAAAAATGTTTCATCTGAAAAAGAAGCAGTCGCTGGAGGAGAAGCTTGGACTACATACCCTCCTGATTTCGCCACACCACATGAAGGCAATGTAAATCATTTCAGGTCCGTTTACTTTGTAAAAGATGACAAAGTTTATGTTTTAAGCTTCACTACAACCAATCCATCTACAAGCTTATACACTCCTGAAATTGATGGAATTATTAACAGTCTAGCTCCGGCAGCAAAAAAGTAAACAGTTAAGGATTTTTAGATTAATTTCTAAAAATCTCTTTTTTGTTATTTAAAAAGAGGTTAAAAAAATGAATATAAAAAAGATTTTGGCTATAACCATTATAGCCTTAGCGGTAATTAGCTGTTTAAGTGTTGCAAGTGCAGGACTTTTCGATTCAAAAGAAAAAGCTCCTGAAGCACCACAACAAAAAACCATAAATTTAAATAAGACTGACGCTTCATTTAATGTTGAACAGTCTATTGTACAGCAGGCAGGAAACAAAATGCAAGTAAACCGTGATACTGAATCTGCTTCTCCAAGCGGAGATACAAAAGTTAATGCAAACATTACATTTACAGTGACTTCAGATATATCATCACTCAATGAATCAGATAAAAAAGCTTTGGAAGGATTAAACGGATCAAATAACGTTGACATTAAATTTAATTCAAATAAAACTAAAGACATGAATTTCAACAATGCAAAGGTTAGCATTGAAGGAAATACCTTAACCGTAAACGGTATCATCCGTCAGGTGAATGTCCTGTCAGATTCACTTCCTTCTTCAGATCTTGTCATCTCAAAGCTAACGGCTAAAAACAACAATACCATACTTCAAATATCATAAGGGCTATTAATTAATTTTAATAGCTTCTATTTTTTTACTTTTTTTCTATTTAACGATTATCCTTTATTTTGTTTTATTCTTTTTAATTTTTTTCAAACAATATTTTTAAATTAAAGAAATTTTTTCTATTAAATAATTTAAATTATTGACAAAAACCCCTAAAAATAAAAAGATTTAGTAACTTTTATAAGGAATAGTCTATAAACCTTTATTTATATGATTGAAAGGTTTTCACCAAATAATAAAATTCTTTTAACAAAATCATTTGAAAATTTGTTTAAAGTATTGAAGATACTATTGCAAAAAATGATTATAAAAAATAAATTCATTTTAAATAGCCAAATCTTTATTTGAAACTAAACCTTCAACATTACTGTCTATTTTAACCAATTACATCAAATATCGGTTAAAACAAATTCATAATCTTTTTAAGTTAAATAAAGGGGGAAAATATAATGAAAAAGTATAAACTGATTTTAAGTATATTGATACTTATTATATCACTAAGCTGTGTATCTGCTAGTGATGATTTGAATGCTACAGATACATTGGCCCTGGAAAATGGTAATCAGAATACATTAACTTTGGATGATAACAGTCAGGATGAAATAGTTTCAGCGACAAAATATACTGGTAATTTCAAGGAGTTATATCAAATAATCGATAATGCAAATGACGGTGACACGATATATTTAAACAAGGATTATAAAGGCAGTGGAGTAATAGATATTTTTGCAACAATCACTATAGATGGAAGGGGCCACACCATTGATGCAAGCGGCCAATCCGAAATATTTGAAACTAATTTGTTCTGCACTGGCATTACCTTAAAAAATATTATTTTTAAAAATGGATATAGTGAAAGTACTGGTGGTGCATTAGATTTGTATTCACCTGCCCAAATAATAAACTGTAAATTTATAAATAATAAAGCACGTGAGGGTGGTGCGGTATTTAATAGATATGCTACCACAGTACAAGGTTGTACTTTTCAGGATAATTCTGCCGAACTTGGAGGTGGAGCATTATGTGGAAATAAATTTACTGTTAAAAATTGTGTATTTACAAACAATGCTGCTAGTTATGCCAATTCTATTGAAACAAGTGATTTGGAACTGACTGACTCAAGTTTCACTTCAAAAAGTAAAACTGAGTTTATATATTTTATCTCCAATAAAAATGGGGGTCAGCTTTTCTTGGAAAATAATGCTATGAAAGGTTCTAACCCATACTACATTTTATATGAAGGAGAAGACCCGATAACGTCCAGAATTAATTTAAACTTCCTTGATAAAACGGTTAAAAAGGGACAAACCATAGAAATTGCAAAAATTACAGATGATAAGGGAAATCCAATACGTATGGATAATTTTATTGAAGCTCAGATAACCGATAAAAATGCTAAGGTAGTTGGCAAGTTCAAGTTAAACTATAACAACGGATACAAATACACATGCAATCTGAATGACGGCACATATACAGTAACTGCAAAGGTTCCTTCAAGCGTAGCAACAAACGTCAATGTTAGAAAAGCTACATTAACAGTCTCTTCAAATCCTGTTCAGCTTAAGGCATCTGATGTGACCAAATACTATAAGGGAACCCAGACATATAGCGTAACTGTAACCAATAACGGAAAAGTGGTATCCGGTGCAAGCGTTTCAATAACAATCAACAAAAAAACATCTACAGTTAAAACAGATAAAAACGGTGTTGCTAAACTGGCCCTAAATCAGGCAAGCGGAACATACCAGATTACAAGTTCATATAGTGGAAAACAGATAACCACAAAGGTCACAATCAAACCGACAATCACAGGAAAAGATGCATCAGGAACTACACAGGGTACAAAATATTCTGTCACGGCATTGCAAAGTAATGGAAATCCTTTAAAAAATACTAAAATTTCATTTAGCATAGGTTCTACCAAATACAGTGCAACCACAAATGACAAGGGTGTTGCAACATTAAATCTTAAATTGAAGGCAGGCACATACACCATTGAAGCAACCAACCCTAAAACATCAGAAAAGATTAAAAATAAACTGAGCGTAAGGAATCCTCCTACTCTTAAGATTGAAGCTAAGGACTTTAGCAAATATTATGGCGGATCTGAAAAGTTCACCGTTAAAGTAACTGACACCAAGGGAAAGGCACTGGCCAATAAGGAAGTCAAAATTACCCTAAACGGAAAAACATATAAAAGAACCACTGATAAAAATGGTGCTGCATCAATGAACATCGGCCTTAACAGTAAAGTCTATCCGACAACCGTTGAATGCGGCGGTGAAAAAGTAAGCGTCAAGATAACAGTAAAAGCAACAATTTCAGGAAAAGACGTTACAAAAATGTACAAAAACGGAACACAGTACTATGCAACATTTGTTGATTCAAAAGGCAACCTCCTTAAAAACACTGAAGTTCAGTTTAACATTAATGGAGTATTCTACAAAAGAACCACAGATTCCAAAGGCGTTGCAAAAATGAACATCAACCTGATTCCGAAAACATATATTATTACAGCCAAAAACCCTAAAACAAATGAGATGTTTACAAATAAGATTACTGTAAAGCCGACGATTGTTGAAAATCATGACTTGACAAAATATTATAAGAATTCATCCCAATATACATTTAGAGTATTGGGTAATAATGGAAAACCTGTAGGCAAAGGCGTTACTGTAGAGATGAACATTAATGGAGTAATATACAAAAGACAAACCGATGCAAACGGTTACGTTAAAATGACCATTAATTTAATTCCCGGAACCTATATAATAACTGCATCATACAACGGTTATAAGGTATCTAACACCATAAAAGTCTTAAATGTTCTATTTGGTAAAAATGTAGTTGCTGAGTATCGCACTCGTGATTATTACGAGGTAAAACTGCTTAATGGTCGGGGAAAACCATATGATAATCAGGGAATTAAATTAGATTTTGACGGTATTTCTGTTATGAGAAGTACAGACTCAAATGGAATAGCCAGAATAAATCTTTATGACTTTGATGAGGGAAAACACTTAATAACTGCAACATATGATGGTTTGAGCATTTCAAATACTATTACAATTATAGATTGACTGTTCCAGTTATAAATTAAATTATTAAAAGCTATTAATTAATTTTAATAGCTTTCCTTTTTTTTAAAAAACATTAAATATAATTTAGAATATATAATCCAATATGGATAAAAAATATTTAATCATTTTGGGGATAATATGTATCGCCTGTTTTTCGATTTTTTTCTATCAGTTTACAAATAGCGTAGATACCTTTATCGTTATAAATGAAACTGAAGTTTCTGAAAACGGAACAGTTACTGGTTTTTTAATGGATGCATATGCAAGAGGCATTGAAAACAAATCTATCCACTATCACAAGGCAGGAGATGACAGACATGTTCTCTCAAATGTCACCACGGGAAAGGATGGAATTTTTAAAATAGAGAATGTTAAAAACATGCCTGAAAGCGGAAGCAATAACTATTACGGAGACATTTCATTTAAGGGTGAAGGTGAATTCAATCCATGCGTATTTGAACATAACATCACCATTAAATCATAGAAAAAATAAGACTATATGATTTAGTTAAAAAAAAATAAGTGCCGGCCAATAAATGGCCAACTTTAAGGATTTATCTGTACCTGTATCTGTCATCACTATATAAGCTTCTATATTGATTCTTTCTTTTTCTTTGCTTTCGGTTAAATCTTATTTTATTGACTGTTCTAATAATTAAAACTAAGAGAACTATAAACAATATTAAAATAATGATATATGCTAAAAAACCGAAAGGTTGTTCTTTTTTCTCACCAGGAAAATCAACTGTTCCAATCTTTTTATAGTTTGGACCTACAGGGATATCTTCTTTTTTGATTGTCGTTCCATTGAATAATACATTATCCGTCACTTTTGAATCTTTTACATTACTTATAGATCCGTCATCGTTGGATACGGCAATATCAGTCTGATTGCCTATATGAGTATTGTTTTCAAAATGGTGGAAATGAAATGTTGTGATGTCTCTTCTGTCTACGCCAAATAAATCACTCATTTCAAGTTTATGAAGAATTTTAACTTTATCCGTTGAGTTCATTTGAATATCCCCGTGTCTTATATATCCGGGTTTATTTGGAATGGATACGTAATCTCCGGTTTTTAGTTTTCCTGTAAAATGAGTTGTTGCCATTGCAACACCATAATCTCCTTCAGGTGATTTGATAAGAACATGACCTTTTTTGTATGGTGCTTTTAGTGCCTGAAGCTTTTCTAAAGTGGCATTATCGATTTTATTGTTTTCAACCATTTTCGCGGTTATGTTTTCTATTTGCTGATTCACTTCTCCATCGTCAGATCCTCCAAAACCAATGGTCCATCCGTCATTGGTTACAATAACCTGACAAAAATATCCTCCCTCAGTCTTATACTGTTTTATAGCTTCTTTTCCATGCCAATTAATTTTTTCAATATGGATATCAGCTTCATAACGTGCATCTCTTCTAAATGCAAAAATACTATCATTTCCATCAAGCTGACAGGCAATTGAACAGCATCCGAATAAATCTGATTCATTTGTCTCATCTAAAAGAATCTCTCTCTTTTCATTTTCAGAATTAAAATCGTAAGCATAAGCGCTGATGATGGAAATGAAAATTAGCAAAACTCCCGAAATCAAAATAATTTTTTTATTGTCCATAAATTCTTCACTCAAACTAAATTATTGATATTAAAATGATATATCATTATAATTTTTGTCAGATACCATATAAAAACTTTTGTTATAATAAACAAAAAGATTTAATTAATTTTAAACAATAGATTAGAAAAGATATTATAATACTAACTTGCATATATCATATTAACAAGAAATTAATGGGGATTAAATATGAGCAAGACATGTCCTAACTGTGGAGTGAACTCTCCGGACAATGCCAAATTCTGCATTGAATGTGCATATAGTCTGGAAGATGTCCCGGTAAATAAGGAGGAAAAGCCTGTTAAAACAGATACAGCTTCCGATAGCGGATCAGCATTGGGCGGAATAATACTGATTGCAATTATTGCAATAGCTGTTGTTGCTGTAGGATTCTTTATTTTCGGGTCAGGTGGAAGCGATAACGTTCAGCCGAATATTACAATAACATTTGATCAAGCATATGCCAGCGATTATGAATCTAACGGCAAAATCAGCTATACATATACCGTAAACGGATACATCAACAATTATCCGGATAATGATGCAGGCTACATGATTAAAACAATTTATTATGATTCAAACGGAAGTCAGATAACCTCGACCGTTAGAAAATTATCAGATTTCAAAGGTGACGAGAAATACAGCTTTGCATCAACATTGGGCAGCTACTATACTGATAATTATATAGATATAGATCATGTTTCAGTACAGATACTCAAAGACAATGTTGTATTGGATGAGTTCAATTCAACAATGGACAAAAACAGATTAACTTCCGTTCCAAATTCAAACAATTCTTCGAAATAATGGTGTTATATTATCACCCTTTCAATTCATTTTTTTAAGGGGTTTGTCAATAATTTAGATTTTTGATATTTTTCCGTATTTTTCTCATTTTTGTAATATTTGGTCTTTATTTCTTGTTTTAAGAATGAAATTGGTTGTTTTTTGTAGGTATTTTTGAGGGTTTTTTAGATCTTGAATCGTAATTTTTATTTAATTTGAATTGCAAAAAGTAATTTGAACATCAGGTTTTTTTGTAAATTTCTGTAGTTTTATGAAAAACTTGTTGTTTTTGATACGGCGTACAGTCTATCTTTATGATGGATTATTGAGTTACTTATTGCATTCTTCGCTCAATATGCTGTGTCTTTTAGATTAATTAATCTTGTAAGGTTGTAAATGGTGTTTCTTAGTTGGATTTCGTTGTCTACTGCATTTTCAGTGGTTCCGATTAATTTCAGAACTCCATTATCACCTTTCAAAAAACCGTTAATGCCTTCACTTCTTGAAAAACGAGTTTTATAATGAATTTTATATCTTTTATTCAAGAATTTTTCAGTCATTTCATAATTAAGGTCTGTAATGTGGAGTGTTAATTGTTTATGCTTGCAATTTTCGATATTTGGACAACCTTTGCACGAATAAGTTTCAAAAAAGTATCTTTTTTTCTTGCAATTGTCTGGAAGACTGTCATCCTTATGAGATTTTCTGTGTTTGAAGTTTTTAACATTGGTTAATCTCATAAAACGACCAAAAGGACAAATATATCCATTTTTAACTCTTTTGAAATCTTTTTTTGATGAACCTTTTCTTTTTTCTTCATGCCCGTTTTCACGTCTTAATTTGTTATTGTGGTCTTCAGATAATTTTTTAGGCATAATTAATGCATTTATTTTATGTTTAAATACATAATAGAGATTTTCTGTTGAAAAATAACCTGAATCAGCGATTAAAATGTGTTCACGAATTCTTTTTTGTATTTCGCTGTAGTTTCTTCTTTCTCCAAATTCTCTTTGCATTTCAATAAAAAGTTCAATTGTTTCAAAAATATCATTTAAGACGAATTTTAGTGTTTTTCTATCGTTTGATTGAGTTAACAACATTCCAGTCAATATTATATGGTTTTCTGTCATGATTTCCTGCAAATTGAATGCAAAATCATAAATTCCCTTTTTTGTTTTCATCCAACAAGCCTCAGGAAATGAAATAGAAACACTACCAGTTTTCCTTTCATTTAAAATCTTAGTATAAATGTCTAATTTACTGAATATGTTGGTATTGTAGAGATTAATCCTTTTTAAGATTGAATTAATTGTTTTGCACATTTCTTCATCATTTTTATAAAATTCCAATTTCTCTTCTAATCCTTTTATTGTGCGATTAATAGATTTTGGTGTATTATTATGTAATAATTTCCATTCATTCATTAGTTTTAGTCTTTCTACTTCTTTTGGTGTGATTTTGTTGTTTCTGGATGCTCTGACGATTGCGTCTGTTCCATCAACAAATAATTTAACAAAATTTAAGAAATGTAAATCATTTAATAAGACCAATGTGGCTATAAAAACTTTTTTTATTACTTTTGCATCGCTTTTATTTAAAAAATTGGCGAATGAATTGCGTGATGGCTTCAATCCGCAAGTAACGATTAGAAGAAATTTGTTTTTCTTGCATTCTTCTTCCATTTTAGTATAATTGGCAATACCTATGCTAAAACAGTATAAAACTACTATTAAAAGTAGTGTTCGAGGATATGCTGGACGTCCACGTTTGGATTCGAATTCAGAATCCAATTGGTGCATTAAATTTTGGACCATGTTGCTGAATGCAAAATTGGTGATTGTTAACAACATTTTAGGGCAATCCTCCTTCTGTTTAAGTTTATTTAAAATACTACCATCTTTATACTCTTTCAATTCCATAATTGGCATGAAAAATCAAAGTATTATTCAGTTTAAAGAATTATTCAGAGGTTTTAATTTTCAATGAAAATTCACTGAAGATTATGGAAATTTAGTGAAAATTAAATTAAACATATAAATTTTATCTAAAAAATTTTATAAATAATTCTTATATAATAATATGTAATTTAAAGTATTTATAATTATTTATATTAAATTTTAAGTAATATTAAACTAAATAAAAGTAATTAAAATAATATACATAAGTTGTTTTAAATTTAAAGAATTTTAAAAAGAAAAAATTGTTTTTATTTTGGAGATTTTCCAGGATCTTTTCTCAGGAAAAAAAATAAAAAATTGGCAAAATAAAAATTTCCACAAAAATATAAAATAAGACTTTAAAATGAAGTACAAATAAAATAAAGAGCAACTAAATGTAGAAATAAGAAAAATAAGTAGATATATTAAATTAAAGATTCATTGACAAACTCCTTAACAGAATCATTAATTATTTATTGATTAATATACAAAATTTATTTTATAACTAATGTATGTGATTTTAATATGGAAAGGAAAAAAGCACTTATAACAGGGGCAGAATATGGAATGGGTAGAGGAATAGCTCTTTTCCTTGCAGAAGAAGGATATGATATTGCCTTTTCCTATTTTCCAGGAATGGCAAACTATGAAACAGCTCTGGAAAAAACAAAAGAAATGCTTCGTGAAAGGGGAGCTGAATGCTGGGCTTATGAGGCCGACCTTACAAAGAAAGGTTCTGCAAAAAAGCTTTTTGATGAGGCAGTAAAAGATATGGGTACACTGGACCTTCTGGTTAACAATGCGGGAGTAAATAAGCCACGTCCTCTCCAGGACATTACAGAAGACAACCTGGAATACCTTATCGATTTGGATTTGAAGGCATATGTTCTGATGATGCATTATGCTGCAGAATATATGATAGACAATGGAATTAAGGGAAATATTATTAATATAACATCATCAAGAGGCGAAAGGGTATATCCGAATGCCGGTATCTACTGCGGAATCAAATCTGCACTGAACCGAATGACTGAGGCGTTTGCCCTGGATGTTTCATCATACGGAATTAGAATTAACAACGTTGCTCCAGGTGCAATAAGAGTTCGAAGCAAGGAGGAACTTCTGGATATCAAAGAAGGTTCAGAAACCGATTATTTCTGGGATGAAAAATTTCTGGAAAACCCTGAAGCGGTTGAAAATGATTTCTGGGATGCCCTTGGACCGAAAATTCCTCTTAAAAGAGCAGGACTTCCTGAAGATATAGGTAATGCTGTAGCTTTCCTGATATCTGAAAAGGCATCATATATAACAGGAGTAACATTAAGGGTTGACGGTGGCCTTATACTTCCAGGAATGCCTGAAGACCCTGATTTACCTGGAAACGGATGGTGTTAAATGAGCCTAATGAACGAAAACGGAAAAGTCCGTATACTGATGGGAACATACTTTTCGCTGAATTGTATATCCCTCAGTTATGTCGTATTTTATCTGGGCATGTTCGGATTTCAGGACCATACAATAGGAACAATAGTTTCCATATCTGCAGTTATCGGATTTGTCCTTCAGGGAATGCTCGGACGAATCATTGATACACATCCGAAATGGTACTGGAGAAATCTGCTGATTGTGCTGGGCATATTTGTGCTTATTGTCTGCGGCCTGATTCTTATATGTCAGTTGATCAATATAGGCTCTTTAATGCTTGGAGGTCTTTATGCCGTATTCATAATCATTACGCTGGGAATGGGTCCTCTGGTAAACACTTCAAGCTTTTACTATACTGCCCATGGCCGTCCGGTTAACTTCGGTGTGGCAAGAGGAATAGGTTCAGTTGTTTTTGCAGCTGTTTCCTATATAATAGGTGTGTTTTCCGCTCAGATGGGAGTAATATTCATTCCAATCTTCGGAGTTGTAGTGAGCTTACTTTTTATTCTCTCCACAATAATACTTCCTGATCTTGGCTCTGCATATGCTTCCGGTGATATGCAATCATCATCAAAAACATCATTGGTAAGCAGGGATTTTATTCAAAGAAACAAATACTTTATTCTTATGGCTCTAGGTATATGTATGGTATTGATTCTTCACAATATTGTCAATTCTTTCCTCATCAGGATGGTGGAAAATGTTGGGGGAACGAGCGATGCGCTTGGAATAGCCCTGGCCATAGCTGCGATTTGTGAAATTCCCGTGCTGTTTTTATATGAAAGCTTTGTGAAAAGGTTCAATATTTCTTCACAGTTTTTAATCTTTCTTGCCTGTATGTTTTTTGTGATAAGAGGAATCCTTTATCTTTTTGCAACAAGTGTGATAATTATATATGCAGTTCAGATACTTCAAAGTGTAACCTTTGCTCTTCTTATAGCTTCAAAAACCCACTATGCAGATGAAGGTGTCGGTGAAGAGGACAAGGCTACAGGCCAGTCCATCATGTCAATGACTGAAGCTAGTGGAATGGTTCTCGGTAGTGCTGTAGGCGGCTGGGCATTAAGCCTTGGCGGAATTAATCTGATGTATATTGTAGGAATAGGATTTGCAGTTGTCGGATCACTTCTTGTGCTTGCAATGTATCTTTCAAACAGAAACTCCCCATCACCTGTCGAATCATGAAGTTTCTATCATCCGATAGATTCTTCATATTTTTTTAAATAATCTAATTTTTAAACGGATATTTTTATTCAATTAAATGTGAATTTGAAATGGAATTTTTCTATTTCAAATGGATTGTCTTTTCATTTCCTTTTTCAATTTCCTTAAAATCGGAATCATCATAATTCTTAGCAATATTGGAATATAATAGTCCCAGAGAATAATTGGCTATGCTTTCAATTATTGGAATAACAATACATCCGTATATTAAAAATCCGACATATGGAATTGACATTACAAATGAAGAAATAAAAGTAATAGCATTCAATAGTATTGCCATTACAATCAGCCATTTGATTATATTAACAATACCTATGTTTTTGATATCCATTATTACTTTTTTCATATTCAATGCTTCAGACAGGCTGTTGAAGTAAGCCAATCTTGCCTTTGCAAAGAATAATAGGAATTCAAATATAAAATATACAATTAAAATCAGCACAAATACGAATCCCACTGTCGCTAAAAATTCAATAATTCTAAAATTATAAATTAAATTCCTGATTGTAGGGCCGAATACCGTTAATGCAATCAAAAATAAAGCAGCCGGAACTAACATATAGACTATTCTCAAAAAAAGCACTCTAATGGAATCATATATGTTGTTGACCAAATTGAATGAAGGAAGCATTGCTGACTGGTTTGAACCCAGTTTGATCATGGATAAAAAATATCCCGGCACAAGCAGTATAAACAAAAAGAATGCGATTACACCAATGACCGTAATATAATTATTGTTGGCGATTATGCCTATTGGAATTATTCCAATAAAGACAAATAATAAGCATAAAACAGGTAATTTTTTAATGTTTCTGAATGGATATTTAAAAGAATTCAAGACCAGTTTTGATAAATCCATAATTAACTCACCTACTATATACTCTGATTTTGCAACTCTTTTAAACTTTGCTGATTTTAATGTCCTGTTTTGATTTTGGTTATAATGAATAAAACTTTCACATTTTAAAAGTTTTATCGTAACGTTAAAAATATAACGTTTAAATATTGTTCAACATCTAAAATAGCATTTTTGAGTGAATTTGATTCCGTATAAAACTTTTATTCATACTCTTAATAGATTAAACTATTTTTGAATATAATTAAAAATTTAAAACTGAATTTACAAAAATTTTTCAAAACACTATAGTAGTCGACACTGAAAATTATAAATAGTACTGATTATAAATATTATAATCATGTCTAATCAAACATTAATTGAAGAATATCCCGGGATTATTTCTGAAATTCAAACGGAAATTAAAAAGTTGGAGAATGATACGCGAGTTTTAAATAAATTATATGTAATTTTAGATGTTTTACATGATAAACCAATAAATGATATCATAAATAAACATGGAATTAGTCAAGGAACAGCATATAATTGGATAAAACAATGGAATGATGGAGGAATAGAAGCATTAAGAAGAAAAAAGGTTCCAAAGGTCAATCCAAACTAACAGACGAACAATATATAATTTTAGACAAAACTATTCAAGAAAAAAATTTAAAAACTGCAAAAGAAGTAAAACATCTAATTGAAATATTATTTGGAGTAGAATATAGTTTACGAAGTATAGAACGCATAATGAAGAAATTAGACTATACATACACTAAACCTTACAAAATATATGCTAAAATGCCAAAAGATGCTGAAGAACAGTTAAAAAAAACACCCGACATTTAGATTTAGAAAATTTCACTGTCGTGTTTTTAGACCAAACATACTGCCAAAATCAGGATAACAGCCAAAGATGTTATAATAAAAAAGGCACTAAAAACATAAAAATACAACCAACAACAAGATTATCCATAAATGCACTTGGAATACAAGCAATTAATGGAAAATCATTTATATCATTCTTAGATAATACAAAAACCTTTGAAATGATGAAATTTATGATAACCATCACTATTCAAAATATTGAAAGCGATGAATTAAAGACCAAATTAGAAAAAATATTATATAATGAAGATTTAAAATTAGAAAATATTTTAAATACTGTTAATACTAAAAAAAACTATGAAAAACTATTGTTAGCTTTAGAACTGTTATCTGAGAATAGTAATACATTCAAAAAATTATTCAAAAGACTTGTAAAAAATCCTTTAAATTTCAAAACCAAATCAAATCAAGTACTCGAAAATCTCAAAAAGCAATGATATTATCTTATTTTTTTGATAAAAACTTACAACATCAATTAATTATAGAAAAACCAATAGCAATAATCTTAGATAACTACAGTGTCCATCATGCAATTGCTTTCACAGAATTATGCAATTTTTTAAACATGGATCTAATTCATTTACCCCCATATTCTCCTAAATATAATCCCATTGAACAAGTATGGAGAACAATAAAAGCCAAAATTTCAAGAAAATTCATAACAAGTATTGAACAATTAAAATATATCTTTGAAAACGAATTTAAACAAGTAATTGATAACAAAAGTTATTGGGAAAATTGGCTCTGGAAGTTCCTATAAAATTTTATAATTTTTAATGTCGTGAACTATAAGTTTTTGAAAGAATCATTTAGTAAAATATATTATATTATATGAACAAAATAATAAGCATATGACAATTTTGCCATATACTTATTTAAAAGGTTGTTAAAATAATGAATAAGAAATTAGTATTTTTTATTTGTTTGATTGGAATAATTCTTTCCGCAGCCTGTGTATCTGCTGCTGAAGATGTTGATCAGACAATTATTGGGGATACAAGTAACTTGGACGCTAATGGAGATGTATTAGCAATATCTCCAGGAGAAAATGAGATTCTGGGTGCTGATGAAAATGGTACCTTTACAGAATTGCAAGATATGATAAATAGGGCGGGAAACAACCCTATAAATTTAGAAAAGAATTATAAATGGGATGAGAATTTTACAGGTTATGGAATAGAAATTAATAATGCAATAACCATTAACGGTAATGGACACAGTATTGATGCATTAGGCCATATCCGGATTTTTGAGCTTAAAGCAGTAAACGATGTAATATTGAATAATATTACCTTTAAAAACGGAAATACCGATGGATGCGGTGGAGCAATTAATGTATGGAATGTTTTATCCAACAGTAAGTTTACGAACTTGAATTTCATTAATAATACTGCTGCAGACAATGGTGGTGCTATCCGTTTCAGATATGCATCCACAGGCAATTTATTTGAAAATGTATTATTTGAAAATAACACTGATGCCAAAAACGGTGGAGCAATATATATGGAAGGCTCATCTTCACTAAATACATTTAAAAACGTAGAATTTATAAATAACGTTGCCAATGATAATGGTGGAGCAATATATTTTTATGGTGAATCCATATTAGATGCATTTAATAACGTAAGATTTGAAAATAACCGTGCTGAAACAGCAGACGGCGGCGCTATCAATTTCTATCAAAGAGTAAATAATACAAAATTCAATGAAGTTACATTCTATAAAAATACTGATGTTTCTAGTTCAGGTGGAGCAATAAACTTTGATGAAGATTTGGTAAATGCTGTATTTAACCATACATCATTTATAGAAAATTCTGCTGTTATTGGTGGTGCATTAGGTATTAATGGACTTATTGCATCAAATACCTTTGAAAACATATTATTTATAGATAACACTGCTTCAAATAATGGTGGTGCAATAAACATCGGTACATGGCAACTTTCAACGTTTAATGGAAATAAATTTAAAAGAGTCATGTTTATCAATAATACTGCTTCAAATGATGGTGGAGCATTGTTTGCTAATGCTCAAAGTTCATCAAACACCTTTGAAAACTTGATAGTTCTAAATAACACTGGAAACAATGTTATTTATATGAATTATCCTGATTCCACAAATGTTATTAAAGACTCAATTTTCATGAACAATGATGCCAATACAATAACTACTGGTAGTGTAAATATTCAATTGACTGATAACTGGTTTGGAAACAATGCTACAAACTATAATGAAAATCCAAATGTTAATGCTAATTTAGACAATTGGCTGTTCTTGAATGCTACAGCAAATCCTGCTGCACTCGCTATGGATGAAAAATCAATAGTTACATTTAAATTTTATTCATACAAAGGTCCGGACTCCATAAGTGAATATGATGGATCACTTAGTGTTCCTTTAGATTTAAATTCAACTCTCGGATCACTTGATAAAACTAATGCATCTATTGGTGAAGAGATTACATATACTCCTTCTGAAATGGGAAAAGGAAGTGTAACAGGTCAATTTGAAAATGTATACAACACCATTAACATAGAAAATGCAAAAATACCTACTACCATTAAACTTACTGAAGATAGTTATATTGTCTATGTAGATGATACAAAAGATAACCTCGCTGTGCTTCAGGATAACGAAGGAAAAAATGTCACTGGTGAATATACCTTAACTTACACTTCCAGTGATGTTTCTGTTGTTAAAATTGTTGATGATTCATTTGTTGCTGTTGGTCAAGGTATTGCTACCATTACTGTTTCATTCAATGGTACCGATATGTATGAAGCTACCGAAGATGTTTCATTTAATGTTGGTGTATTAAAAATACCTACTACTATTACTATTGTAAATGATACTTTGAATCTTAAAGTGCTTGATATAATTACTGATATTGCTGCTTTAAATCCTGCTGAAGCAGGTAATTTAGTTTACAATTCAAGTAATACTACTGTAGCTACAGTTTTAAATGGAGTAATTTTCGCTACAGCTAAAGGTCAAACAACAATTACAGTCAGTTTTGCCGGTGATGATAAATATGCTGCTGCTGAAAATAAAACTATAACCGTCAATGTAAGCTTAAATGATGCAAGCGTTACCGTCGAAAACGATACATTGGATTTATACGTTGATGACACATAC
>CACXWH010000019.1 GCA_902771225.1 uncultured Methanobrevibacter sp.
GGCTTATCACATAACCCTAAAGCAGTCCCGGAAATAATAATTTCAGATGCTTCATTTGTGTCTCCACCAATAAAAGGAATTTTATAATAGCCACAGGCATTAATAACCCCATTTATTATCTCTTTAAAATGATTAAATTCCAAATCTTTTGGAAGAGCAATCGACAGTAAAAAACCCAAAGGATCAGCTCCCATTGCTGCAAGGTCACTGACATTCACAGTAACTGCCTTAAAACCCATTTGAAAATAAGACATTTCATCAGGAAAATGTTTTGACTCTATAAGCATGTCACAAGTAGAAATAAGATTAATATCATTTAATTCCGTGACAGCCGTATCGTCGGGAATAATATCCTTAGATTTAGTTAAGATAAACTTAATTAATTCTTTTTCACCAATATCTGAGACTTTTAAGGCCATGTATATTAGTATTAATTTTAAAATAAATAAATTTTAAGAAAAAAAAGTAATAAAAAAATTAATGTGAAAAATCACATTAATTAAATCTATTCTACAATTTTAATAGTATTTAAAACCCAAACAGATGCATAGTATTCATCATCATTCATACCGAAGAAAAACATGTCGCTGAATCCAACTGGGAATGATTGGCCAATTTGTACAAGACCTTTTGCATCAGGATAAGCTCCATATGGAGTATCATTATATACAATTATACCATAATGCTGGCCTGTGATTGGATTTCCTGAAATTTTCTCGGTTAAATAAAATTGGAAAGGTTCGTTATAATGAAGAGTAGTGGATACTAATTTAACATTAGGAGTAACTCTTACTTTAAGAAGATTAGATACTTTACATCCTTCAAAATCACCAGTTATAACATAATTTCCAGGTTTTAAATTAATAGCTAATGATGCAGTACCGTTTGCATCACTAGTTTTTTTGTATAATCTACCATTGATATTGAATGTTATGGCTTTATTTTTAGCTAAAGAACCATCATCATTATAAAGAGTGACAGTATATTTTTCACCATTATTATACTCAATAGAGATATTTCCTCCACTTTGAGAATTTTTAACAACTATTTTACTTAAAACTTCAACATTATTAGACATTTGTTCAGTAGTATTAGGATTAATAGCAGTTAAAACATATTTGCCGGCAGGTAAGTTGATAGATAATTTTGCAGTACCGTTAGCATCAGTTTTACGGGTATAAAATACACCATTAATATTAAACTCCACATCAGTATTTGCTAATGGATTACCCATACTATCTGTGAAATTAGCATAGTACTGAGTTCCGTTTTTATAATATTTTTTAATGTCTTTTCCTTCTATTGTTGGTAAAACTGTAATGTTATTAGATCTGCTAAGGCCATCTGGTCCAGTTGCGGTAATAACATAATTACCGGAGTTTAAATTAATGTTTAATTTTGTAATACCATTTTTATCTGTTGTACGATTATAAAATACGCCATTAATATTTAAACTAACTGTAGCACCGGTTAAAGGAGTACCTTGACCATTTAAAACAGTAGCATAATATTGAGTATCGTTTTTATAAGATTTCACAACATCTTTAGTGATTAAGGTTGATAAAACAGTAATATTATTTAAAGCAGTTTGATTAGTTACCGGATTGGTCACTTTAAGGGTGTAATTTCCAGGCACTAAATTAATTGAGAATTTTATCATACCTGATGTATTGGTAGTCCTATTATAATTTGCACCGTTAATAGAAATAGGAATTGACTGGTTAACTAAAGGAGTACCATTAAAATCATAAAAAGTAGCTTCATATTGAGAATCATTTTTATAATATTTCACTAAATCACTGGATTCTATAGAAGAAGTTACATTACTTGAATCTTCAACAACTTCATTTGCTTCATCACCATAACGATTATCTGCGTTTTGGTCACTTAAAACATTATCAAAATTATTTGAATTAATATCTCCACTTATCATTTCTACATTAGCATCGGCTACATTTTCAGCACTTACTGCAGATATTGAAAAAATAGCTAATAAAATAATAGAAATTAAAAAAATATCTTTTATATTCATATATATCACATTTAAATTACAATGTAATCTAAATTATACAATAGATAATATATATATTTTTCTAAAAAAATAGAGAAAAAAGAACGATATTATAAATTTTGTGAAATTCTATCTTTAATAATATCGTATAATCTTGTATCAATACCAAGAGGGTCTGTTAGAATTATTTCACCATCAAATTCAAATTCCTCTTCTTCATCATGATGGTGATGATGATGTCCGTGGCCGTGGTCATGGCCGTGATGGTGATGATGATGTCCGTGACCGTGAGCATCTTCATCTTCAAAATCGCTTTCTATTCCTAGTAAAGCTGGAATATCTCTTTTTGTGTGAAGTCCATGAGCAACAAAAACAGGAACAACAATAATCTTTTCTAAATCATTATCTTTTGTTAATTTATTAATTGTTTCTGGAATTCCTGGTTTTCTAATTTCCATGAATCCATATTCAATAATAGCTTCAGGATATTCTTCTTTATACATTTCGGTGTAAGCTTTAATTACTTCTTCACCATCATCCAATCTACTTCCATGGCTTAAAAGTAAAATACCGGTTTTTTCATCAATCATAATAACATCTCATTTTTTATTATTACTACTATATGATTAAAAATATTTAAAGTTTGGTTTAAACTTGAGGATGTGAAAAAAAATTTTTAATTGAATTTTGTGTAACATATGATGAAAAGATTATTCCTTTGTATTGTCTCAATGTTTGAGTATTGTACTTCAACATGATGCATTCTAGTTGCACCCACAATCAGGCAAAATAATTTAAAATTAAAAAGATAGTTTTATTAATGACAATCCATCAAATAGACTATTCTTTAATTCTATCTAAAATCAATAAAATTAATGTGATTATACCCAAAAATAATGCTATTGCAAATGTAATTTTGGAAGACAATATGAATGAAGACGCATTATTGTCAAGAGTGCTGTTAGACCCTAATACAAAACCACATATTGCTGTAAACATGGCCAAACTAACACTTTTTCCAACGTCCTTATTTGTAGATAATACTGCTGACGCATTACTTAAATCTTTTTTATCAACCTGAGTCAATACAAAACGGTTGTTTGGTGAAGAAAACAGGCCGTGTCCAATTCCCTGAAGAATACATGCAACCAACAGCATATAAACGGGAACAACATCCATGAAAAACAACAAAAGCACATCAATTAAAATAAATATTAATGCAATGGAAGATAGGACACGCTCATCAATTTTATCAGATAATTTTCCGGCGAATGCAGAGACAAATACCACCGCAAGAGGTGTTGCAAGTAAAAATAATCCTGTCAAGCGAGCATCATATCCCAAAACATGCTGCAAATAATAATTGAGAATATATGATGCGATGTATGTCATGAAATACATTACAAAAGCAGAATAATTTCCCAACAAATATTTGAAATTTCTAAAAATCTTCAAATCATAACGGGGATTGGAAATATGCCTTTCAACATATATGAAAATGATTAAAATTACAAAACTGGCCAGTATCACCCACATATCATTGTTATCCAATTCAATAATACCATACAAAAACAGCCCAATAAAAAGAACATAAAGAATTGAACCAATATGGTCAGTAACTTCAATATGATCAGTATACCATTCCTTATTTAATTTAATTAATATTAAAAGTGAAATAATATAAATCGGGACCAATATGAGAAAAACCGCCCTCCAGCTTAAATAATAGACGACAAATCCTGAAATTGTGTTTGACAAGCATAATCCGATATAGCCACAAGAGCCCATTATTCCCAAAACATAACCCAATCTATCAGAAGGCAGCTGCAATGCAACAATAACATAGATTGAACTATTAATAATGGCAGCGGCGATTCCCTGAATAAATCTTGAAAAAAGAAGCATATTAATGTCTGTTGAAAAGGCCGAAAGTAATAATCCAATAGTCATTAACAGAAGGCTGATTTTCAGATACCTTCCAATTCCATATTTAGAAACATATGTCCCCAGAGGAATCATCAATGCAACTGAAGTAATTAAAAAAACCAGATTGATAGCATTTTCCATATCAACATTCAAATGTAAATCCGAAGCCATTGACGGGAGTGCTACTATTACCATATTGACTATGAACTGCACACAAAACAGCAGCAGACAGCCAAGTATTGTCACCCATTTATCTTCAGCTAATTTATTCATTGTTACTATATTGAACTAAATATTATATAAGAATTTATAGAAAAAGTACTTGTTTTAAAAGATTAAACTGAAAAACGAAGTTTATCTCTGTTTTTATAAATTAAAAAATAGTGAGGCCGTGTCACAACCCCGCTTTAAAAAAAAATTAGAAAGTTAATAATTATAATGCATCATTAACTTTTTTAACTAAAATATCAATTAATATATCATCGGCTTTGATTGGTTCAGGATACAAAATCTCTCCATCAAAGTCAATTGTTGTTAAATCATGATGGTGATCATGGTCATGACCGTGGTCGTGATGATGTTCGTGGGAATGACCTTCTTTTAAACCTAAAATTGTAGGGATATCATTAGTTGTATGGACTCCCGGAGCAATAAAAATAGGTACAACAATTAATCTATCAACTTCATTTTCATCAAGCAAAGAGTCAATAGCTTCAGGTATGCTAGGCTCTTCCAACTCCATGAATCCAAAATTACATGGATAATCTATTGTTTTTTCAAATTTAGAGAATAATTCGGAAGTAAATTCTTTATTATATTTTAATCTGCTTCCATGTGAAACAAGTAAAACTCCAGTTTTAGCATCCTCATCCAATTCAGATTCGGACAATAACTCTTCAATTCTCTTATCAATAAATTTTAATAAATCATCATCAGGTCCAATAGGTGGCAATAACTCAATTTCCCCATCAAAATCAACATCATCAGCTATTGATAAATAATGTTCATCAGGATAATTGCCGTCTGGACATCTAGGGTCTTCTTCTAATGGATCCAAACCTAAAAGTATTGGAATATCTATATTAGTATGAATTCCTGGAGCTAAAAAAACAGGAAGTGCGATAATTTTATCTAAATCTTCAACTTCATCTTTTAAAATTTCAACTGCACCGGCAATACTTGGACTGGATACTTTCATGTAACCAACTTCAGTTGGAAGTCCGGTTTTTTTAATAAATTTTTCTTTAATTTCTTTAAAAGTCACTTCACCATAAGGTAAACTACTACCATGGCTAATAAGTATAATTCCATAATTTTTTGACATAATAATATTATTAAAAATAGTATTATTTAAAATTAGTTATTAAAAAAAATAGAAAATTATTAAGGAAAGTATTAACTTTCCTAAAAAAAATTATTTAATTGGTTTGAATTTAAATCCATAAGAAATAACGCCGTCAGGACCATCTTCAGAAATTCTTCTAAAGACCATTTCTACAGGATCACCAATTTCAATATCATCAACATCACAGTCGACAAGTTGAGAAGTTAATTTAGCACCTTCATCTAATTCAATAACAGCAACTGCATAAGGTGCTATTTTTTTGAAATCATCAGGAGGTGATCTAATAACAGAATAAGTATATATTTTTCCTTTACCAGAAAATTGGAATGGTTCTAATTTTCCTTTTCTCCTACAATTAGGACAAACAACACGAGATGGGAAAAATACATCACCACACTCATTACATTTTGAACCAACAAGATTGTATCTTTGTTGTATATGACGCCACATTCTAACAGTATCTGACATGGTATCCTCCAAATATTTTTTTAATTATTACTACTTATTATTCCTATAATATAAAAAATTAACTTAAAATTAAGTAAAAAATTTCTGAATCAAAAACTTAGTGAAAATTAAAATCAAATATGTTTTTAATGAAAACAAAAATTAAGTGACTTGAACTACCACGACTTGTAGAAGTCTTGGATTCCTGGAACATTTAAACCAGGCCAGCCCCGTTGTCCCAACGGTTAAGAATGTTTATTGCCGCATTTACGTCTCTATCAAGAACTGTTTTGCATTCTGGACATTTCCATTTTCGTGTTTTTACTTTTAGTTCTTGGTGTATGTGTCCGCATTTGTGGCAGGTTTTTGATGTGTTTTTTGGATTTACATAGACTACTCCTTCGCTTTCTTTTTTATACCATTTGAATTTGTATTTTAGCATGTCTATGAATTTCATTAGTGGAAATACCATGTTTTGTTCTCCGCCAATTAGTATTTTAATATTTTGTGGGTTTTTTTCAAATACTGCATTGTCGTATTTTTTCACGATTTTTGTGGATAATTTTTGTGTGTAGTCGTTGAGTTTATTTGTTCTTTTGTTGTAGTATTTCCATAGTCTTTTTTGTATTTTTTTATATGCTCTGCTGTTTGGTTTTTTGAGGCTTAATTGTTGATTTAAGTATTTGATCATTTGGTTTTCATGGTCAATGTTAAATTTTTCTTTTTGCCCGTAATTGGATACTAGCCAGCTGTTTTTGTTGCTGTTTATATCAAAAGCTATGTTTTTTCCGGTATATTTCATTTCTTCTTGTTCGCATTCTATATTTATTGATGCATAGTATTTTCCGTTTTCTTGGCTAATTGTGACGTTGTTTATTTTGATATTTGTGCTGTTGAGTGTGTTTGTGTATTTTTTGCTTGTTCTGTATCGTATTTTTCCATATTTTCTTAAATGTAAATATTTTCCCATAACAGGTGGTTTGTCTTTTCTTATGCTTTGTCTGAAACTGTCTTTTGTATTTTTCTTTGTGTGGAATTTTGGTTTTCTGTTTTTTGGATTTTTAAAGAAATTAATGAATGATTTTACTAGATCTCTCGTTGTTTGTTGTAGGCTAGTGCTTTCTATTTCGTTTAGAAAATTATTTTCTTCTTTTAGCTGCTTTAAAAAGGTATTGGTTAATTTATAATTTAACTTGTATTGTCCTTTATAATTTTGGTGTAAGTAATTTAATCTATCGAGTATTTGGTTGTGTATGAATCTGCATGAGCCGAAATTTTTCTTAAACATTTCTTCTTGCCACTTATTAAGATAGATTCTTACTTTTAAACTCTTATTTACTAACATGGTGAAAAAAATGGTTATTTTATTTTTTTCTTTGATTTTCGATGTATTTTTTTACTGTTTCGATATTTGCACCACCGGTGGTGGTTATGAAATATCCTGTCTTCCAGAAATGGGATTTCCATAAGAATTCACAAATTTCCGGATGCTCTTTTTTGATTAATCTACTACTTGAACTTTTATATGCATTGATAAATTTACTTAATTCGGTTTGTGGAGAAGCTTTAAATAAAATATGTATATGATCGGATTCCCAATTGCTCTGAGAACACTCAATACTATATTTTTCACCAATATTCTCAAATATATCAATTAACCTATCAAAAATATCTTGATTAATCACATTTCTGCGATACTTAATCACCAACACCAAATGATAAGATAATCGGTATACTGAATGCTGATTTCTATCAACTTCTCCAACCATAACAATCCATTTATCAAAAATAATATATAAAATTAACTATTAATATAAGTATACCAAAAAGCATTTCATAATTATTATTCCACTCATCAAAAATCCTATAAAATAATACGATTTTCACCAAAAAAAAATATTTACAAAACATCAAAAAAAAATAAGTAGTAATAAGCGCAATTAAAAAAAAATAATAATGCCCATATTTTTGTGCAATTCATCCACGACTTATAGAAGTCATGGTGTTCTTGCACAATTTAGATAAATTTTTTTATAAATTTGAACAATAACCATGAAAAATATAATATAAATTCGTAGCAATTTCATTCAAAAAAAACCCCATTGATGATTTATAAAATATACAAGTTGTATTCCAAAATTTTAGTTCCCATGTATCTTTTTTGACATTTATCAGTTCCCCCTGAGTTGTGAAATTTTATATATAAACAATTAAAAAAATCACGCAATCGCACTTCAATAATCAATATTAAAAACATGATTCTAATTTTATCACATGTATTCAATAGATAACAAAGGAAATATAATAACAGGAACAACGGTTATTTTAATTGTTTCGATTGTTTTAATTGTTATTTTTATTGTAAATAGTATAAATTACATGGAAAATGAAAATATTGATTCAATTTCTAATGATAATTTTAAGTATATCATAGAAGATTACAATAAAAATTTGGAACAAATTGGAAGAGATTCAATAGCTGAAGAGACAGACAGATTATATCATGCACATTTTATTCATGACAGCAGAAAAGACATTAAAAAAATCATGAATAATAAGTTAAAAGATGTTAATAGTGAATATAAAAAGAAATATGGTGTAAATATTAGAAGTGAGGTCTTATCTGTAGAAAGTACGGATAGTCCTTGGAAAGTATTATTTAAAGTTCGTTTAAAAGCAGATATGAATAATGAACAGTTTAACGGAATTATTGAAAGTAATTCATCGATTGAAGGTTTAAATGATCCGCTTCCTTATGCAATGCTTCCAAAGCTATACAATAATATTAATCACGACAGCAAAACAATCTATTACTTCGAAGCTCTGGCAAAATATTTAAGATTACATAATGTAAAGTCATATGAATCTTATATTTTAGCTTCATCACCTTTAATCATTAAAAAATGTCCATATGATCCATATGTTCATCATGGCGATGGTGATACACTTAAAGACTGTTTAAAACAAGGTTATTTTCATGAAAGCGCCGATGGAAGCTGTTACTTATGCAGATTAGATGGAAAAGGAACTTGTCCACATTATGGAATGGAAGTTTTTATTCGAACTGTTACTACGAATAATGAAAGTGTATCTTGTTCTGATCATGTAGTATTTCATGATAGATACGAAGGTGAAAGATTAAACAAGTTAGATCCTACCAGTTTAATTTTAGATTCATCTCATGCTAAAAAATACGGGTTGGTTCATGATGGATAATAAAGGAAATTTTACACTTGAAATAGTTGTGGTGGGAATCATGATTTTATTGATTTTAGGAATTACTTCTTTTGTATCTGAAGTCTCACAAGAAAAGATTTCTAAAAGTGTAGAAAGTAACAATATTGAAAAAACAATTAGTGAAGTTGCAGATACTTTAATAAATAATCCTGGTACGCCAATTAATTGGGAAGACTTTAAATCAAAAAGAGTCGGTTTGGCAATTATTAATTCAGAGGGCAATACTATTGTAAACAGTGTTTCGTATTTTAAATTTTTAGAACTTGGCAGAGATTATGATAATCTGGTTACTAAAAGATTATTCAATAATAAGTTTTCCTCATCAATGGAGTTAATACCAAGTGAGACATCAATTTCAAGTGTAAAAATAGGTTCAAATAACGACGAAGGTAAAAATATTTATAGTGTAAATAGACTTGTAAAATGTGATTTTTTTAAAAAATATACTATATGTGACTTTTCTATTGATGGAAAATGCAATCACAAACACAATCCAAAAGATTATAGCTGTAACTACTTTAAACTATTCAATGGAAATTTAAAAAAAACTGACTACTATTTATTGTTTGATGAAAGTGAAAAGTTTGAATGTGAATATTCCATTGACGATACTCATTTTAAAAGTTATAATGGGCAAAGGGTTACAAATACGAAAATTTATCTGAATGATAAATTAAAGGAATTATTTGACTTAAATGATTCTTCATCTATAGTCTTTATACACTTAAATAAAAAAGACGTTAAGGCTGTATTGGTTGGAGTTCCAAAAGATTTTGATAAAAATAAACTTAATTATAATTATTTTACAACACAAACTTGTGAATTTAAAATAAAAGCCTGGAGTTAGATTAAAGCTCCAAGAATTAGAAGTGAAACAGAAATAATTATTAAACTAGATATTGCATCTGTAAAACTTGCTGAAATAGGAATTACAATGTTATCCGGGTCTAAATTATGATTATATGAAGTGATTGAAATATAATAAACAACAAAAATCATTATAGATATTAGTATAAAACCGGAAATTAATGAAATAAGAATTATATTAATAAAACCTACACCGGTTAAACCTAAAAGAATAGTGGAGTCTTCAGAAATGAATCCGATTAAAGGAAACATCACAACAGCAAGAATATAACAAACTAAAAAGTTAGGAATGGTTTCTCCTTTAGGTCTTTTTAAAGGTTCGATTAAACCATAATGAATACCTGAAGACAATCTGGAACTTAAGATACTAACTAAACTTCCACACATTCCCGAAAATAATGGTAATAACGTAAGTAATGAATGATTGGTAAGTAATGTCTCAAGAGAATTATTTAATATAGCACCTGCTG
This sequence comes from uncultured Methanobrevibacter sp., assembly GCA_902771225.1. Classification (GTDB taxonomy): domain Archaea; phylum Methanobacteriota; class Methanobacteria; order Methanobacteriales; family Methanobacteriaceae; genus Methanocatella. Next base: position 10,304 of record CACXWH010000019.1, read on the forward strand.
AAACACCTAATAGAGAACATAAAAGTAATACAGGCGTGGATTGAGTAATTATATCTTTAGATTCACTAGACATTTTAATAGCATAAATAAATGCAAAAATGATTAAAACAATTATTATAATAAAGATTATATCCTTAACCAGCAAATTGAAATTCAAAAATGTCAAAATATAAACAGAAGCAATAATAGCCGGTAATGTTAATAAATCTCCGACAGCAGCAATTATCGGAGTTGTAATATTATCCGGGTCCCAGCCATGATTGAAACTTTTAAATGAAACTATCATAGTGATTGGAAGCATTATTAAGTTAGAAATAATTCCGGCTATAATACTAATTAAAATAAAATCCATCAATGACATTGATTCAAAATGCAATAATATACAGAATAATTTAGCTGCTATTGCTAAGAATAATGATAATATTAATGTTAAGACAAATGATGAAATAATATTGTTATTTAAATGTTCGGAAAACTCAAATTTAGGAGATATCAGACCAATATGTAAATTGGTTGAAATCCTTGAAGCAAAAGAACCAAAAATATTTCCTCTCATACCAATTGCACCAGGGATAATAACAAGCAAACCCGGAAATGTTTGTAGGAAAAAGGTCATATTCCCTAAAATAATTCCGGCAAACAAATCTCCTAGAGCACAGATTAAAAGAGCTATAAAACTTTCTTTAATTACAGAACTATATTCTGAATAAAAAGTTTGAAATGAAGACAGTGAAGTGCGAATCTTCTTCTTTTTTGTTTTCATGCAAATCACTACCTCCCAACATAATATCACTTAACCAATTAATTTAATCTTCATCATCTAGTTCTTCTGGAATATCTTCAAATGAACAGGCTGCGGATGCTAATTTTTGTAAGAGTTCTGCACCTTCATCTGTTCCTTTTAAAATTAAAATATCATTTGCAAGAATCATAGTATTCTTGTCTGGTCCATAAATCCATGATTCTCCTCTTCTAATGGCTATAACACGCATTCCAGTACGGTTAACTAATAATAATTCTCCCAAAGTTTTATTTGCTAAATCGGATTCATTAACTACACAAATCCTAGCAATCATTTTGTCTGATTCTTCCATTACCATTTTAAAAACAGGGTGTGGTTTAATGCCTTTAATTACTAAATCAGCTAAATCTTTTGCTGCATTTGCCATACTTTCTGCAGCTTCTGCTATTTCAAGCAATGCTGTTAATTTTTCAGCATCTTCATAAGACCGGGCTGCAACTAAGGATTCTTTTTTAATTTCATAGTTCATTGCATTGACTCTATTTTCTAAGGTCAATACTTCTTCAGCAGCGTCAACACTATTAAATAAAACAGCTGAATAGGCTAAATCCACCATTAGCTCAGACATATTTTTCATTTCTATTAAAAGATTCTTAATTGACATTTTAATCCCTCTATAAATCTTTTGGATTATTATTTAATAAACATGCTCTTCTTAATTTTAATAGGGTTTTTTTCTTAGATTTTAAATCATCAACATCTTCTAAAATTTCTTCTAAAGGTCCTCTGATACAATTGACAGCTTCTTTGTGATGAGGCCAGAAACATTCCTTACAATTCCAAACATTTTTACCCTTTATCCACTCTCCACCAGTTGATGAATCACCACATGGATAAAAAGGACAATAACAGAAATCACAATACTGGCCATCCCAGTGACAAGGATAATATTCACATTCCCGGTTAGGACCGTGGCCAATTTCACCATTCAAGAATTTCTCATAATGATTTCTTGAAAGTTCATGTATCGGAGCTCTTATCACATAACCTCTTGGAGTCACTAATTTGCCTTCCTGAACATAAGTTAAATCATTTCCAACGATTAATGTACATGACATATTAACAATATCTTCTGTTAAATCTTTAACATTGAGAATTGTTTCTTTTGCAGGATCATATGTACTATCAACAATACCTATTAAAGCATCTTCCCCTTTAATATCCAAAACACATTGTTTAAATCTTCTAAAAGGTTCTTTACGTGTTTTACTAATAGGATTATAAATAGCTACAATTAAATTAGCTTCCAATGCATATTTTAACTTCTTCTCAATCTCAGATAATGGAGTTAAAATGTTACTTAAACTAATAGCTGCAAAATCATTTAAGGGAGCTCCTAATTTAGAGGAAGTATAATTAAGAGCTGAAACACCGGGATAAACTTTTACCTCAACATCTTCATATTTAGAAATTATCTGGTATAAAACATTTGCCATTCCAAATACGCCGGGATCTCCTGAACTGATTAATGAAACTGTTTGGCCTTCTTTACTTTTTTGAACAGCAACTTCTGCTCTAGCTATTTCGTCGCCCATTCCTTTTTTTAAAATTTCCTTATCTTCAATAAGGTCCTCTATTTGATTAATATATTTTTTATAACCAATAATAACATCAGACTCTTCAATAGCTTTTAGAGCTCCTAAAGTCATGTTTTCTCTATTTTGACCAATTCCAATTACATTAATCATGATTTACCTTTAAAATAATTTTAATACCGAATTTACTTTCATTTGATCCGTGTCGACTACTAGTTGATCATTTTTATACGAAGCAACAGAAGAAACTATTACCTTATATGAAGGCTTTTGACTAATAACAATTTGTCCGGATGTTGAATTAGGTGCGGCATAACCCAAAGCTTCTATAGTAATATTGAATTTGCCACTTTTTGTGTCTTCATAAGTTGATGCATTCATTGAATCAACATTAACTCCATCCACATTCGATATATTCTCCATTTTAAGTGCTACATCCTTCTTATTTGAAAAATTAACATGAGTTGGTTCTTTAACAAACACTTCATTTACATTTTGAGAACTAAATAAATTGGAGAACTGATCCATTTGCATTTCAATTAATCCTTTAACATCAGGAACTTCTGCTGTGACAATTGTATATGAACTAAATAATCCTACTTCAAAAAATATTATAAATAATACGATTACTAGTAATATTCTAAGTACTTTTCCCATATTATCACATCATTTATTAAAATAACATATAATACATTAATTTTTATTTTTAATATATAATAAATATAACTAATAATATCCTTTATAATTTATCATGAATTGATTTTTAATCATGAAATTAAAATCTTATTTTCTAATTCATTTTTTATAGGGTTTTTAAAAATAACCTGGATAAAAAATATAACTTTCCAATTTTGTCAAAGTTTATAAACATTAAAAATTAAAATTTTAACTAATATGACAAATAACATTTTACTTAAATTTGCAAAAAAAGGAATTAATTTATCACCTGACGCTTATGCTAAAGTAATGAAATCAGATAATCCAGTTAATTTAGCTTCGGAATTAATAGTTAAATTAAAAAGTAATGATTTTAAACCTGTAGATTTAATTTCAGTTAATGGGAAAACAATTGATGAAATTACAGGAAACATTTCAACTTCCAGTGATGAACCTGCAATACAGGACAATACTCATGAAGTGGAAAGTGGTGTTGAATCAACTGATGAAACTAAAGATAAATCTGATGTTAAAAATACTGATTCAATCAAGCCAAAATCTAAATTAGAAACTTCAAATGATAAAGATGAGTCCAGTGAAGGAATTGTAAAAAAAGAGGATTCTGAAAAAATTGAAGATGCTAAAATTCAGTTTAAAAGAAATTTGGAAAAAAGTAATGTGGAATATGATTTTGAAGTACTGCAAGACAGTTCAAATAAATCCTATACCAGCGGAGAGATTGGAGACTTAATTACCTATTTTCAATCAAGATATGAAAAATTAAGTAAAATATTAAAACAAAGACCTGATTTAAAAATGACTACAAAAATTGCTGATATTGAAGACGGTCAAACTACATTAAACTTAATTTTAATGGTTAAAGAAATCAGAACCACTAAAAACGGGCATAAATTTATAGAATTTGAAGATGATACCGGATCAATATCCATTTTATTTTCCAATAAAAATGAAGAACTCTTTGCTGATGCTGAAAAATTGGTTAGAGATGAAGTTGTCGGTGTTATAGCAAATAAAGATGGTGATTTTGTAGTAGCAAATCAATTAATTTATCCTGATGTTACAAGAATCGAAGAAAAGGAAATGGATTTTGGAATTGTATTTTTATCTGATGTTCATATTGGAAGTTTAACTTTTCTTGAAGATGCTTTTAAAAAGTTTATTGATTGGATTAACTGTGAATATGGAAATGAAGAGCAAAGAAAAGTAGCTGAAGACATTAAGTATCTGATTGTTGCTGGAGATATAGTAGATGGTATTGGTGTTTATCCAAATCAGGATAAAGAATTGTCAATTAAAGATATTCGCGAACAATATGAAGAAGCTGCAAGATTTTTAGGAAACATTAGAAGCGATATTAAAATTATAATCACTCCTGGAAATCACGATGCTTCAAGACTTGCAGAACCTCAGCCTGCTGTTCCGGAAGAATATGCTAAGTCTTTATATAAACTTAACAATGTGGAATTTGTAAGTAATCCTGCAGTAGTCTCACTTGATGGTATTAACGTTTTAATTTACCATGGAGAAAGTTTTAATGAATTACCTATGGCGATTAAAGGATTATCATATGAAAAAAATGAACAGATGATGGAAGAACTTTTAAGAAAAAGACATTTAGCTCCAATTTATGGTGAAAGAACTCCTTTAGCTTCTGAATTAGAAGATTATTTAGTTATAGAGAAAGTTCCTGATATTTTCCATACAGGCCATATCCATATTAATTCTTATAAAAAATATAATGGTATTCATTTGATTAATTCAGGCACATTCCAGACTCAAACAGAATATCAGAAAATAAAAAATATTGAACCTACACCGGCTCAAGTTCCGGTAATAGATAAGGGTCAATACAAATTATTCAGATTTATTGATTAAGTGATGATAATGAATGATGATGTTTCAAAATTAATAGAAGTTTGTAATAACATTTATGACAGACAATTAGTTTCCGGTAAATCCGGAAATGTAAGTATTAGACTTGGTGATTATATAGCGATTACACCTACTTTAAAGCCAATTAATGGATTAAATGAAAAAGAAATTGTTTTAGTTGATATGGATGGAAATTCACTAACAAACGGTGATCCTTCATCAGAAGTCGGAATGCATTTAGGAATTTATAAAAAAAGAGATGATATAAATGCTATTATCCATACACATTCTCCTTATGCTACAGGATTTTCCTTCAATTATGAAAAGCTAAAAATATTAGAGGATTATTCCAAATTCTACAATATAAACTTATCAAGCGTAGATTATGAAAACCCTGGCAGTAAAGAACTAGCTTTAAAAGCATCCGAAAAAATAATTAAAAACGATGCATTAATTTTAAAAAAACATGGCATTTTATGTGCCGGTAAAAATTTAAAAGAAACAGAATCACTAATAATTTTCATAGAAGAATCTGCAAAAACTAAATTTATATCAATAATGTTAAATTCAGTAAAAGATATTGAATAAATATCATTCAACTGAATTATTTTTCCTAGCTTCGTATCCTTCATTAATCATTTTTAATATTAATCCTGATAATGAAGTATCTTCACGAATAGCCATAATTTTAAGTTCTTTTTTTAATTCGATTGGTAAATTTATTGTGGTTTTGCTTACATCTGACATATTATATAGATTATATAATAATTTAATATATAGTTTTCTATGTCTTTAATACTCGAATAATCACAAACAATTATATATTAAGAAATAACATATATTTTTATATTATTTTAAAACTTTTTTTAATTTAATTTTGGAGGAGGAGTTTTTATGAGCAATCAGAATATAGACGAGGTTTGTGAAATACTAGAATATATCATGAATGAAAATAGTGTTCCACGTAACATCAGAGAAGCTGCTAACGAATCTAATAAACTCTTAAAAGATGAAACCCAAGACCAGTCAGTTAGAATAAGTACTGTCTTAGGAAAATTAGATGAAATTAGTAATGATCCAAATATCCCGGTTCATGCAAGAACTTTAATTTGGGAAGTATTATCTAAATTAGAAGCTATCTAATTTATTTAATTATTTTTTATTTGGATAATGCTACACAAACAGTAATACCATCAAAAGCTCTTTTTTTATATATTAATTTTGAATCATAACCTGCTGTAATTAATGCTGACGGTTCACAAACACCTGGAATTTGAAATTTTGACATGACAAATTCTGATTCTTGAATATCATTTGATTTGAATAATTTTAATTTATCCAGATCAACGAAATTAACAGGAATATCCAATTCTTTTGATAAGTCCAGTATGCCTTTCTCATTTTTTTTAATCTCTGCTGATGCAAACATGTTTATTCTTGATATATCAATACTTAAATCATTTGATACTGTCTGAATAGCTTTTTTTATATCATTACTTGTTTTTCCACGCCTACATCCAATTCCAAAAACAATTTTTCGTGGCTTTAATAATATTTTATGATTATCACATTCTGCTTCAATTTCACCATTATTTACATTACCTGAAAAATTTATTGAAACATCAATTTCAAGTGTATTATTACTTAAATAATCTAATAAATAATCATAATTTTCATTATCATTAAGTGTAAAAGAAATTTTTTTTCCTTCTAAAATGGATTTGTTGAAATATAGAATCTCTTTTGTATTATCAATTGATAAATATAAATCACGAGCTAAAACATCAATTCCTAATTTTTTATTTACATCAGTAGAAGTAGTAACGACAGGTGTTGCATTAATTAATTCAGCAATTTTATATGTTAATTTATTTGCTCCGCCTAAATGGCCTGAAAGCATACTAATTACAAAATTTCCATTATCATCAATATTTAAAATAGCAGGATCTGTTGTTTTTGATTCAAGTAAATGTGAAACACTTCTTATTAATATACCGGAAGCCATAATAGCAATAATAGCATCATATTCATAAAACAATAAATTTAAAGTATTCTTAACATCTTTATGATAAATATCACATTTTATTATTGTTGAATCATTGTCTAATTTATTTTTTATTTTTAATGATAAATCATAACCTTTTTTAGAAACAGATAAAATTGCTAATCTCATATTATCATATAAAATATTGTCATTATAATTAATATAAATATTGTAAATAATGCAATCGTTAAGGATGTTAATTTTATTGCTTTTGAAATGTCTGAGACATTAATTTCATTTGTATTGTCACCTAAAATATAAGTGTCTTTTTTTACTAATTGAATATTTAAAGCTCCTGCAGTTGATGCCATAGTATAGCCGGAATTGGGACTTGGACATTTTCTGGCATCTCTTTTCATTATTTTAAAAGCGTTATTTCCATCATATCTTAACAAATAAGCAGATAATACAACAAATAATCCTGATAATCTTGATGGAATGTAATTTAAAAAATCATCTAACTTTGCTGGAATAAAACCTATGTCAATTAATTCGTCTGTAGTATATCCAAGCATTGCATCAAGAGTGTTGGAAATTCTGTAAATGAATGGAACGAACAATAAAATCATATAATAATCAATGTTTAATATCATAAAAATTATTGAAACAACAATAAAATAAAAAACCGGAGCAACATATGAATCAGTTATGTTTTCTGTCATGCTTTCAATTGTTGCAGAAACAATAAAGCTTTCTGTTAGCTCATCAGTATCACGACTGACAAGATAGGAAACTGATTGTCTTGCTTTGTTTAAATCCTGTTTTAAATTATTTTCTATATCTTTGGCTGTGGATAATAACATTTTAATAGAGTATGTTTGTGATAGTACAATAGAAAATATAATAATAAATAAATATTCATTGACTGATGAGATAAACATGACAACAGATAGAATTAAGCATGAAATGACAATTGTAAAAAGAGTTGTGAAAAAACCAGACCATCTGTTATGATACTTAATAAATATATTTTTGAAAAAAGCAATGATTTTTCCTATTATAACAACAGGATGAATTTTTGTTGGAAGTTCACCGTAAAATAAATCTATAATTAAACTAATAAAAAAAGATATAATAATAAAATAATAAACTTCTAACATAATAAATAATATTTATAATAAAAAAATAAATATTTTATTATTTAATTAAAAATACAATTGTGATAACATGATTAAGGAAGAAAAAATAAAAGACTGGATTGTAGATGAAGGAATTTTCAGAGAAAAAAAACTAGATGACAATGCTGATTTTCACTATATCATTGAGTTTCCTAATGATAATATAATGGATGTTGTAAGACCAAAAGGTAAAGATTTTGTTCTTATTGCTTGTGCAACTCAAGTTTCACCTCAGCATTTAGAGTTAATGAATAACAGTTCTTCTAAGGAAAGAAGTGATTTTTTATTAGATGTTAATATGGCTATTAATCAATTTTTAGTTGACTGTCAATTAGCTGTTGATCAAAATACTAACCTGTTACAGCAATATGTTATTACTTATCAAATATTTGATGATGGCATAACTAAAAATACTTTATTTGATGCTCTTAAAAGGGTATTCAAATCCAAAATTCAGTGTGTATGGTTAATAGAAAAGACTTTCGGTACTGTGCAAAATGCACCTACTGAACCTTCAAATGAGAATTCTATGTTCATCTAGAGAGACGGACATCTATTTCAAGTGAAACCTTAACGAAGGTATATTTTGAATGAAGAGGTATATTTCAAGTGAAAAATACACTTGAAACCAACCTTAATTTTTTTTGCTTAAAATCTAAAATAAACAGTTTATTTTCATTTATTTTTAATTTAAACATTATTTTTAAAATTGAAATTTTTACTTACACTTGAAATCTATGTCATGATTTTGTTTTTTTACAAAATTCCTATACACTTGAAACACATCTCTCACTCTCTATGATAAATCATGATAAATATATTAAAAATTTTTTCTATAAGCCAAATGGGGAATGATTTACATCGTTTATGCTTAATTTTTACATTTGAAATACTACTTTTATAATTGAAATGGAACTCTATTTTTCTAAAATACATAATTGAATTTAATTTATTTATATTAAAAATAAAGAATTATTATTGCTTTTTTATGATGAAATAAAACTTCTTATCTATTTAACAAATAAAATAATAAATATCATGTATTTAATTTTTTACATTATACACAATTTTAGCATATTTAAGCAATTTTTCAATGAAAAAGTTTATTAAATAGCTTAATTATATATTAACACTGGAAATTATACTTACGTAATTTTTCTATTTTTATTATAATTTATTATGGGTGAGGAAATGGCAAATATTTTTGAAAACATTCAAAATGAAAATGTAATATTTAAGGATAAAAAACCTTTGGACCATAGGTTTTTACCTGAAAGGTTATTACACAGAGAAGATCAGGTAACTCAAATAGCACGTTATTGGGTTGACGCGTTAAATGATGTAACACCATCAAACATTACGATTTATGGAAAAACAGGTACAGGAAAAACAGCAGCAGCAAAATTTGCACGTTCACAATTACTGGAATTTTCAGCAGATCAAGATGTTTTTATTAAAATTGAATATATCAGATGTACTGATTATACAACAGAATATCAGGTTTTAGCTCAATTATGTCAAAAACTTGGACGTGACGTTCCCCACAGGGGATGGACTAAAGCGGAAGTAGTAAACACTTTCCGCGATATATTCAAGACAAATGCTTTTGGAAAAAAACTTATTTTAATTGTCATTTTAGATGAAATTGATATTTTGCTTGATAAAGATGGGGATGGAATTTTATATACATTAACAAGAACAGATAATGTTTCAATTTTATCAATCAGTAACTTTTTGGATTTTAAAGGATTAATCAAATCAAGAGTAACTAGTAGTTTAAATGATAAGGAAATTGTATTTCCTCCATATGGCGCAAGTCAGTTAACTGATATTTTAACAGAAAGGGCTAACTTAGCTTTTAATGAAGGTGTTGTTGAAAGTGATGTAATACCTTTATGCTCTGCAATGGCTGCTAAGGAAGAAGGTGATGCTAGATTTGCATTGGATTTATTGAAAACTTCAGGTTTTATAGCTGAAGAAGAAGGTTCATCCACTATTAAAAGTTCACATGTCAGAATGGCAAAAGATAGAATTGAACATGATAAATTTGTTGATGTTGTAAAAACACTTCCAACTCAACAACAAAGAGTTTTAGAAGCTATTTTAAACTTGACTAATGAAAAAGAAGAAATAACTTCTGGAAAATTATATGAAGCATATAGTGAAGTATCTAAAAAGGATGCTGTTACCTATAGAAGAATTTTCGATTTCATCAATGAACTTGAAATGTTAGGTATTATTTCAACAAATACCATTTCACGCGGTCGTGGAAAAGGCAGAACAAATATCATTAAACTTCAATGTGATGAAGACTTACTTGAATCAAGTTTATATTCATCTATTTAGGATTATTTTTAATTAATGTTTTTAAAATAGCCATTCTCACAGGAACAGCATTAGCTGCTTGGGTGAAATACTTATTGTATTTAGTATCATCCACATCACCATCTATTTCATCAATTCTAGGTAAAGGATGCATAACGATTAAATCTTTACCTTCTAACATCTTTTTGTTAATAATATATGCTCCTTTTATTTTCAGATAATCTTCAATGTCTCCGAAACGTTCTTTTTGAATTCTGGTTAAATATAACACGTTAACATTATCAATAATATCTGAAATGTTTGATACTTCAGTATAGGTCATATTCTTTTTATCCAAATCATGAAGTATTTCCTGGGGCATTTTTAATTCTGGTGGAGATACAAAGTAAAGTTCCACATTATCATATAATGTTAATGCATTAGCCAGTGAATGAACAGTACGTCCATATTTCAAGTCTCCGATTAATGCAATTTTTAAATTGTCAATAGATCCGATTTCCTGTTTTATTGTATATAAATCAAGTAATGTTTGGGTTGGGTGTTGACTTGCTCCATCACCTGCATTGATAACAGGAACATCCACTAAATCTGAAATAAATTTTGATACTCCTTCCAATTCATGTCTTATTACTAGTGCATCACAATATCCTTCAAACATTTTAGCTGTATCTGCTATACTTTCTCCTTTAGATACACTTGAAGAGCCTGTGTTTTCAAAACCTATACATTCTCCACTTAATCGTTTCATTGCTGTTTCAAATGACATTTTTGTTCTTGTGGATGGTTCAAAAAACATTAATCCTAAAATTTTTCCTTTTAAATCTTCGCAGACTTCTCTTGATTTGGCAATGTTTTCCAATTTTGAAGCTTCGTCTAAAATATAGTCAATGTCTGCTCTTTCAAAATCCTTTATTGATATTATGTTTTTAATATTAAAAATTTTAATCAACCCTTTTTTTAATTAAATCATTAATGACTTTTGCAAATTCTTTGATTTTTCTTTTGTTTAGAGAAGGTATTTCATTATTATTATTTTGAATGATTTTTTTAGTTTTTCTTTTTTCTAAGAAGTTTCCTGTATCTGTGTTAATATTATAACCAAAGTTTGAACATACAATTGAAGATTCTATAATTTCTCTTGTAAATACTTTATTCAAATTGATGTTTATGTCTATATTTTCATCACTATTTAGATATAATGCATGAGGTTTTTCGAGCAATGTTCTAATATTTCGTGACATGTATCTTTTGAAAACTCCCTGGACTTTATTACTGTAGGTTGACCCGCCTAAAATAATAAGGTTATACTTCAAAAGACATTCACTTTTAACATTTTTAATTGAAATAAGCACAACTTCTGAATTAATTAATTCCTTTAATATTTTAGCTGATTCTTTTGAATCTTCAATCAATGTTGAATATATTATGGCAATTTTCATATTATTCTTTCAATCGGTACTACAAGAATATCTTTAGCACCGGCATTTCTTAAATCGTTTACAAGTTCAAATACTTGATTTTCATCAACAACTGCCTGTATTGCGACAGTTTTTTCTTTTGATAAAACTTCTGATATGGTTGGCCCTTCCATTGACGGCATTAATTTTCTCACTTCTTCTAAATCCTTACTTTTAACATTCATCATTATAAGTTTTTTTCCAAAAGCATCAATTACTCCTTTAATGCTTCTATTAACTGCTTCAATAAGTTGTTTTTTACTTTTTAATGATTCTTCATTTGTTATTAAAACAATAGTACTTTCTAATATTGTATCAATGATTTTCAAATGATTCATTTTTAATGTGGTTCCGGTACTGGTTAAGTCAGTGATTAAATCTGCAACTCCAATCAATGGAGCAATTTCTGTTGATCCACTTAATTTAACGATTTTAGGTTCTAAATCATGACTTCTTAAGTATTTTTTTGTTAATGTAGGAAATTCAGTAGCTATTGTCATTTCAGAAGTTACATCATTAATTGAGTTTATTTTTGAATCTTCAGGGGATGCCAAAACAAGTTTTGTTTGACCGAATTTTAAATCACTCAATTCAATAACTTCACTTTCGCTTTCCTGTATTAAATCAATACCGGTTATTCCCATATCAACAATCCCGTCTGATACGAATTCTGGAATATCTGATGCTCTTGCAAACATTACATCAATATTTTTATTATGGGTTTTTGATATTAATTTTCGATTATTATTATCCTTTAAACCTAATCCGGCTTTTTCTAAAATATCTAATGATGGATTACTTATTCTTCCTTTGGATGGAACGGCAATTTTTAATTTCATTTCTACACCAATCATTTCTTTATATATTAATTTAATATACACTGTTTAAAATACTTTTTTCATTTGAAATATTTTTAGGTTATCCTTAAAATTCCAAAATATTTAAATATATTGTTGTTCAATACATTACAATAACTTATGAAAATATTTTTGCTCATAAGTTAATAATTGAATTTTAGTGAGGTGAAAAATATGGCAGATATACCAAAAGCTCCTATTGCTAGAATCATTAAAGATACTGGTGCAGAAAGAGTAAGTGAAGATGCAAAAGTTGAATTAGCTGAAGCATTAGAAGAAATCGCACGTAACATTGCTATTAAAGCTAACGAAGCAGCAAAATTAGCAAAACGTAAAACTATTAAAGCTGAGGATATTAAATTCGCAGTAAATGAATTAAACTTATAATTTTTATAAGTTAATTACTTTTTTTATTTTTTTAGGTGTTATTATGGCAAATAATACAATATTAATTAAAAATGCAATTATTTTAGATCCGGAAAAGGATATAAATGCAAAAAAAGATTTATTGATTAAAGATGATTTAATTTATAAAATTGATGAAGAGATTGTACAGGATAATGTAGACAAAGTCATTGATGCAAAAGATAAAATTTTACTTCCGGGATTTGTAAATACACATACTCATTTATCAATGGTATTGTTTAGAGGTTTAGCAGATGATTTAAGCCTTGATGAATGGTTAAATGATAATATATGGCCAATGGAAGCAAATCTTAATGAATATTATTGTTATATAGGTGCTCTTTTAGGTGCAGTTGAATTAATTAAATCAGGAACCACAACCTTTTCAGATATGTACTTTTACATGGAAGACGTTGCAAAAGCTGTAGAAGAATCAGGTATAAGGGCAGTATTATCCTATGGAATGATTGATTTTGGCGATGAAGAAAAAAGAAAAGCTGAAATCGAAAAAAACATGAATTTATTTAAAAATTGTCATAATACTGCAGATGGTAGAATTAAAGTATTTTTCGGACCTCATTCACCATATACAGCTTCTGAAGAATTATTAAAAGAAGTTAGAAAGTTAGCCGATGAAAATAATATAAAAATCCATATTCATGTAAGTGAAACTCAAAAAGAAATAGATGATGTAAGTGCAGAAAAAGGCTTAAGACCATTTGAATATTTAGATTCTATTGGATTTTTAGGCCCTGATGTATTATGTGCTCATTGTGTATGGTTAAGCGATGAAGAAATTGAAATCATTAAAAAACATGATGTTAAAATTTCCCACAATCCATGCAGTAACATGAAATTAGCATCAGGAATAGCTCCAGTTAAAAAATTACTAGATAATGATATTTGTGTTGCTATTGGAACTGATGGAGCATCATCAAATAATAATTTAGATATTATTGAAGAGTTAAAAACAGCTAGTTTACTTCAAAAAGTATCAACTCTTGATCCTGAAGCTTTAAATTCAGATGAAGCTTTAGCAATGGGAACTATTGAGGGTGCAAAAGCACTGGGTTTAGATGATGAAATTGGAACTATTGAAGTCGGTAAGAAAGCTGATTTAATCTTAATTGATACAAATAATGCAAACATGATTCCTGATAGTTCTAAATTAAGTTCTAATGTTATTTATGCTGCTAATGGATTTAATGTAGATACTACTATTTGTAATGGTCAAATATTGATGGAAAATAGACAGTTAACTACATTAGATGAACAGGATATTTATAAAAAAGCAAAAGAAGCTATAGATGAGCTTAAAGCTATCTAGCTTCAAATTTTATTTTATTTTTATTTATTATTATACTTCTTTTCCAGGCATCAATGCTTTCCGGATGGTCACTTCTGTAATGGGCTCCTCTACTTTCACGACGTAAAATAGCGGATTTTACAATTAATATACAGATTTCAACCATGTTGATTACTTCAAGGGCTGTTAATAGCTCACTATTGTATTGATCTTTATCTGATACATCAAGCTTTTCTAAGTCTTTTTGCATTTCCTGTAATTCTTTCAATGCTTCGTTCAATGTTTTTTCTTCACGTACAATAGCTACTTTTTCCCACATTAATTCTTTAATATTTTCTTTAAATTCCAATGCTTTAATAGAACCAGGCTTTATCAATCCTTCAATTCTTGATTTTTCAGCTAAAAACATTTCTTCATTGCTTTTCAATTCGGTATTTTTTGCGATTTCAGCTGCACTTTCACCAGCTATTTTACCGAATACCTGAGTGTCTGCTAAAGCATTACCGCCTAAACGGTTTGCGCCATGAACTCCACCGCAAACTTCACCACAAGCAAATAAATTTGGAATGGATGTAGATGCATCAGTATTAATTTTAATACCACCCATAAAGTGGTGTGCTGTTGGAGCAACTTCTATCGGTTCGTTTTTAATGTCGACTCCTACATTTTCAAATTGCAAAACCATTGTTTCTAATTTTTCATCAATTAAATCATCATCCAGGTGTGAAATATCAAGATATACTCCCCCATGTTCGCTTTCCCGTCCTTCAATAATTTCCTGATAAATTGACCTTGCAACAACATCACGGGTAGCCAGTTCCATTTTTTCAGGTGAATATTTTGACATGAAACGTTCACCATCTTTATTTAATAATATTCCGCCTTCCGCTCTTACGGCTTCAGTTACTAATACTCCTCTTTTTGATTTTGGAGTTACCATTCCTGTAGGGTGGAATTGAACTTGTTCCATATCAATAAGATTAGCTCCAGCTCTATATGCTATTGCAAATCCGTCTCCATTTTTTTGAAAGGTATTGGAAGTTACAGGGTATAATTGGCCAGCTCCTCCGCTGGCAAATATAACAGCTTTTGCTTTAAAATAGATTATGCTGGAATCTTTTAAGTCAAATCCTGTTGCTCCTATTACTTGAAGACCATCCTGGATGAGAGAAGTAATCATTACTTCTTCTATACATTCAATATCTCTTCTGATTATTTCTTCTTTTAGTGCGTTTAGTAATTCGGCTCCAGTTCTGTCTCCTTGAAAGCAAGTTCTTCTGTATGTTTGACCGCCAAATGGTCTTTGTGCTATATTGCCGTTTTCCTGTCTGTCAAATAATGCACCATAATTTTCCAAATCAATTAGTCTTTTGGGGGATTCATTAACTAAAATTTCGACTAATTTTTTGTCGTTAAGATAACTTCCTCCTTTGAGAGTATCTTTCATATGGGCATCTATTGAATCTTCTTCATCTACAGCTTTGAAAACAGCATTATATCCACCTTCAGCCATTCCAGTACAACCGGATCTAAATGATAATCCTTTAGATACAATAGTTGCTTTAAGACCAGCATCATCAACTGCAATAGCTGCTCTTGAACCAGCCCCACCTGATCCAACAATCAACACATCTGTTTGAAAATTTTTGACTTCCATTTTAATACCTTTCAAAATATTATTGTTATTATCTTTGTTTTTAATAATTAATATAAATATGTTAAAATATAAGTATAATTGAGAGGTCATTTGATGAAAATTAATGGTGAAGTTACAACAGGTTTGGGAAAAGCAGCTTTTTTTCTTTCACAGGATTTTTATGTTAATAATTTTTTAAACAACTGCGGTTTTAAACCATATCCTGGAACTTTGAATGTCATTGTTCCTGATGAGTATTTAAACCATATTAATGAAGTAAAGAATAACTGTGAAAATATTATTGAACCTGAAGAAGGTTTTGGTGCTGTCAAATACATTAAAGCTATTTTAAATGATGAAATTACTGGAGCTATTGTATTTCCGGCTAAAACAGAACACACTGAAAATTATTTGGAATTCATTGCTCAAGACAAGTTAAGAGATAAACTCAATTTAAAAGACGGCGATACAGTAAACATTGAATTTTAAAATCAAAAGTATTTTATATTATTATTGATATATTTTTTTATACGTTCTCAGGGTGAGGTGGAATTCCCTACCGGTGGTGATTTTAAATATAAGTCCACGAGCACGAAAATGTGTTGATTTGGTGAGATTCCAAAACCGACGGTGACAGTCCGGATGGAAGAGAATAAGAAGATTATTTTTTAGCCCTGGTTCTAGTACACAAGGAGACATTACTATGAATCAAGAAACAAATTTAGATAAAGCTTTGGAAGCTATTAAAAACGGTCAATTCGTTCTAGTTTTTGATGATGATGATAGGGAAGGGGAAGTTGATATGATTATCGCTTCCGAATTCGTAACCCCAAAATCTATTGCTACAATGAGAAATGATGCTGGTGGTTTAATCTGCAATTGTCTACATGCAGATTTCTGTGATGCTATTCACTTGCCATTTATGGTTGATATTATGAAAGCAGCATCTGAAAAATTTCCTGAATTAGCAGAACTGGCACCTACCGATATTCCTTATGATGAGAGATCTTCATTTTCTATATGGACTAATCATAGAAAATCTTTCACTGGTGTTACAGATCATGACAGGGCAATGACTATCAGTGAAATGGCTTTGATGATGAAAGATGAAAGATTTGATGAATTCGGTGCAACTTTTAGATCACCTGGCCATGTTTGTCTTTTAAGAGGAGCAGATGGGCTTGTTAAAAATAGAAGAGGACACACTGAGATTGGTCTTGCATTATGTGAGATGGCGGGTGTTACTCCGGTTTGTGTAGTTTGTGAAATGATGGATGGTGAAACCGGACAGGCTACTTCAATTGCTGATGCTCGCAAATATGCTGAAGATAATGGATTAGTCTTGCTTAGAGGCGAAGACATCATTAATAAATATTTAGAAGAATACTAACTGTACATGTTAGTATTATCCATTCTTTTATCTTGAATATAGTTAATTATAAACTGCGTGATTTGCTGTATCTTATATGAATTATAAATACTGAATACAACATATTTTCCATCATGCATTCCTATTTTTAAACCGTCACGCACTTCTTTTGTTGGTTCTACTAGAGATATTTTATCCCATGGAATTCTAAGTGTTTTACTTTTAAGAGCTTTTTCAAAGTGAATTCCGTCATCCAGTATTTTTACCTTTTTAACTACACGACGATTTTTCGGAGATCCTATCTGGATATCTCCATTTTCATCAAATACATAATCCGGAATTAAACAGTTTGCTTTCCATCCATGACGGATTTTTCTTGCTACCTGATATCTATCTTTTTTTGTTAGTTTAACTCCTTGTTCCGGGCTTAAATTAAGAGCCATTTATATCACCTTATCTTTTATTTCATTAAATGGAATTATACGATTAAATTCAACTTCTTTTGCCATATCAGCAATTTTTTCAATATCTACTGATTCTTCTACTAAATCAAGAGCCGCTTTTGTAAACAAATCATATCTGATTTCTATTTCCGGTGTGAAGCCTCGCTTTTCCAGTTTGAGTTTTCCCACACTTAATATATTGTCTACTTTTGTATTATTTCTAATATACGGAACAACATTATCAAATATATTTTCATTGTATACTTTATTTAATAATATTGCCTTAACATTTACACCGAACTTTTCCAGCATGTTTGCATGTGCTACTAAATCTACTGCAGCGGATTCAATTCCACCTTTATTAACACCGGAAATCAATAACATCGGAATATTTGAAGACATTGCAATCTCTGCTGCTGAAAATGGAACTTTTTCGTTTAAAAGACCGGTAAATACACTCATCACTCCTTCAATTAATACAATATCATAATCGGATTTATTCAGTCTGGCTATTGTAGATTCAATATCCATCCAGCCCAGATGTCCAATTTTTATTGAACTGAAATCATTCATGTAATCTTTTGTCAAGTATAATCCAGGTATGATATCCCGAACATCGGGACCGACTTTGAGAAGTGCTACTTTATAGCCTCTTTTTCGCAGTGCACCTGCAAGTCCTGTTAAAATAAATGTTTTCCCAGAATCAGATCCATTGCTTCCAATCATTAAAAATTTAGGCTTATTGTTAATCTTTATTTGAGGTATTTTCATATCGGTTCCGATTCCAACTTCACTTTGAATATATTCTGCTACAGATTTGTTTCTATTGTAAATATCTTCTATATCACGGGCATCTATTTGATTTAATAAATTATCTACCAATATTGGATTTTCATC